>JABIZD010000088.1 GCA_018666555.1 Gammaproteobacteria bacterium | reverse complement strand
TTCGCCGAGGATATTTCTTTGCACCTCATTAGCACCCGCTGCGATGGTAACGCCGAAGCTGTTCATGTAAGCCAATGGCCATTGACCTGCAGCAGGAGCATTTGGGTCCGTGACATACAAGGTGCTGGCGGCACCCTCGATCCTGTAGGCGGCTTCAGCAATATCCTGGTTGAGTTCAGTACCAACTAATTTACCCTGCAGCGGGATGCGCATGGGATGATCGGTCAACTCTGGCACGCTAGCTCGGCGGCTGTTTTGGCGTAGCGCTTCCTGTCTGATCATCAGTTTTATAATGTCATCACGGAGCGCGGCATCATCAGCTGCTCTGCCGGCACCTCGCCGCTGTTGTTTAGCCAGGCTGATCAGCGAATTGATGTTACCCGCTGAGACGCCACTTTCTTCCTCTATAGCCATGCCGCCTGAGGCTGGTGTTACCAGTGTGCCAGCACCGCGTTCGTGAGCCAGGGTTGTCATGGCGACCTTCCAGCCGGCGCCAACATCATCCATCCGATAACGGTCTGGGATGACCAGATTATCAAATAGGACCTCATTAAATCCGGTCTGGCCGGTCATCTTAATCAAAGGCTGAACGGTGACTCCATTACCCAGGGCGGCTTTGATCGGCACCGCAAAATACGACAGGCCATTGTATTTGTCCGACTTATCGGTACGGCAGAGAAGAATCATCCAGTCCGCGAAATGAGCCAGAGAAGTCCATACTTTATGACCGTTGATGATCCAGTTGTCGCCATCTTTTTCCGCGAATGTCTGTTGATTGGCCAGGTCAGAGCCAGCACCGGGTTCGCTGAAACCCTGGCACCAGATTTCTTCTCCAGACAGGAGTTTGGGTAAGAGTTCTGCTTTTACCTCATCCTGGCAATGGAAGAAGATAGTTGGGGCGGCCATACCCATACCGATAATATTGGGTAGGTAAGGTGTTTTTGCTATCTGCATTTCCTGATTGGCAATGCCCTGGCAGTTTTCTTTACCACCCCCGCCGACTTCAACGGGATAATCACAGCCAATAAGGCCAGCATCGTAGGCAGATTTCTGCCATTGCTTTAACCATTGCATAGCCGCCGGGTCACTGAGCTCCAAAGCCCCTTGAGGAAGTTGAATCGGCGGCCTCCCAGGGTGATTTTCTGTTAGCCATTTCTGGCATTGGGCCCGGAATTCTGCCTGTTCTGGTGTGTCTTTTCGATCTGCTGCTGCCATAGCGCCGTCCTCTCCTTGTGCCTACATACCTACATGCCTACCTAGGGGGAGAGTTCTACCCGATTATCGATCAGAATCCAAGTGTTGCAAACTCGTTTTATCAGTTGTGATAGTCTAAGAATCACAAGGTGAATGACATAGGCAAGACATGGCGAAGATCATTGGCAACATACGTCCCGAGGATGATTACACGCATGAGCTCGGTCCCGAAGCGAATTTCAATGAATCAGTTTATTTCAACTTCTTTGATCGTCAGCAGAGCCGCGGTGGCTTTGTCAGGATTGGTAATCGTGCCAACGAGGGTTATGCAGAAGTAACCGTCATAGTTTGGAACCCTGATGGCTCGGCCTATTTTAACTATGCAAAACCGGATATATCGGATAACGATAGCTGGAATGCAGGTGGCCTTACCATAGATGTCCAGAACCCAGGCGAACGAGTCCGCACTTTATACACGGGTGAACCACTGTTTATGTCAAACCCACTGGACATGAAAGATCCTGGTAAAGCCTTTAAGGCAAACCCGAGAAGGCCGATTAAATTAGACCTCATTCATACGGCAGTAGGACCGCTGTATGGTCATGTCGGTAAAGCAGGTGATGGTAATGAGTTTGCGCGGTCCCATAGCGAGCAGCACATGAGTGTTGCCGGGACCTTGACCCTCGCAGATGAAGAACCGATTAGATTTAGCGGCTGGGGGTTGCGCGATCATTCCTGGGGACCAAGGTTCTGGCAGGCAACCCCATCATATCGGTGGATTACGGGCAATTTTGGTGATGATCTAGGCATGGTTATCACCACCAATGGTGATGGTGTTGGTAGAGGTCTTTTTCAGCAGGGCTCTGAGTTGATTCGCATGAAGTCAGCTGTATTGACTACCGAGTATCTTAACGACAGTCGATATCATAGCCGCCTGACTGCTGACATTGTTATGCAGGACGGCGCCCAGAGAAAACTTACCGGCCGAGTGATGGGCTATATCCCGCTGCGCAATAGACGCAGCGGCGCGAATACCTACGTTGGTGAAGGGATGACTGAATATACCCTTGATGACGGCAGGGTCGGCTATGGGCTCAGTGAATACTTGGACCAGCCGAACAGTTAACCTTTATGAGTATGAGCCGCGGTGTTGCATCGGTAAGTCAACGGGCTGAGGGCAAAAACTGAATGTGCAAGGCGTCTGTCTAGTCCTGCAGATTCAGGGTGGCTGTTGGTGCGCGCCGGATTTTATCAATCTTCCGAGAGATACCAGCGAACTCCGCAGATTGAAATCTGCTTATCGTTGATGTAGCAGTTTCTCTGTTTGGCTGCCTTCAGCAAAGCCTGTGGTTCCAGAACATCAATATAGAGACCAGACAGGCCAGGCCCACGGCCATCCTCTATGGGTACGAATTGCAAGGTTGCGTTGTTAAGCGCGACTGACGCCCCGGTTGGCGTTGGGATTGGCTCGGTGCCGACGATGTGACCCCAGCTAGCAGCCAGTTCCGGTGGATTTTCGCATTGCAATTCCACGCCGGTGATATCGATAGTACGGGTCTGATTGACCTTATCCTCCCAGCCGGTGCCGCCCACCGGCATCCAATGACCGTTAAAATCATTGAACTGGTCTGATTCGATTTCCAAAAATGCCGCTTTCAGATCCCCCGGGTGGAACTGGCAAAGGTGCCAGTCGTCCCTGTCAGTCTCGTGAGCAATACGGATACCTGAGTCTAACGCGCGTTGTATGGCATCGGCTTGAGTCGCCTTGCTATCGGCCTGGGTTATGACCATATAGCCACCATCTCCATGGCGTCTCTGCAGATAACGACCGGCCGCAGTATTTTCCTTAACCGGGGCAACGACCTCGAGGAAATTCCTGCCAATCGGCATCAGCGTATTTTCGAGGCCAAAAAATCCCACTCCAGGATCGACGTAACAGCGTTCTATGCCGAGGATTTCAGTTAGATCCTCGATTACCGGTTCGAGATGTTCAGCAACCAGTGCAATCTGACGTAATTGGATAGGCATTGATTTGGCCCTCTTGCAGTTGAATAAGTAACGAGTATGCACTGCCTGATTTGAATTAACATCACTTTGGTTGCCTGATTCAGCAATGCTACCAACCCATAATTTCGTTAATGAATAATTTTCCTGAGTTAGGTGCTGTTACCAATGATTCGGGGTACTCTATCCGTTGATTCACCCTATAGGGTTAGCTGGAGTTGTTTTTTTGACTATGTTTCCTGCCATATTTGCCTTACTGGCGATCAATAGTTTCTTCCTGCAACCTGTTGCTGCGGATACAGATTGTGCCGGATGTCATACTGAGCAGGCGGCTGAGTGGCAGAAATCAGATCATGCCCGGGCAATGGGTTTGCCAAATCCAGATAATATTGCCGCCAGCTTTAAGGGCGAGACCATCGATTACCAAGGGTTAACTGCACGCTTCTTTACCCAGGGAGAATCCTTCTTTGTTGAACTAAGCGAAGCTGGTAAGACTGGGCGTTATCCAGTTCGTTATACCTTTGGGTTTTATCCGTTGCAGCAGTATTTAATCGCCCTGGAGCAAGACCGCCTGCAGGTGGTGCCGTTTGCCTGGGATAGCAGGACCAGCGAGTTGGGAGGGCAGCGCTGGTTTCATCTTGAAGAGGCTCGGAGCGAAAGCCGTTTCGCAAGGTTGCACTGGCAACAACCTTTGCAGAACTGGAATGGCATGTGTGCAGACTGTCACTCATCCGGACTAGTGCGAAATTATGATATTAGCCAAGACCGCTTTTCGACGCAGTTTTCTGAGATGAATGTGGGTTGTCTATCATGCCATGACGTGTCGCCAGAGCATGTGAGCCAATCTAAAACTAGCGTCGAGACCCAGCTTCAAGGCAACTGGGAAAGGTCACCGGCTGATCCCGTGGCTCATTGGACAGGGCGTAGCCGAGATCAGTTAGTAATGGATACCTGCTATGCCTGCCACAGCCTACGTGCCCCCATTACAAGTCAGTTTGTTCCCGGAGAGCCGTTTTTAGATCATTTTATGCCTGAATGGGTTCGGCAACCCTTCTACCAGGGTGATGGACAGATTGCCGAGGAAGTTTATGTCTATGGCTCTTTTCAGCAAAGTAAAATGCATGCGGCTGGAGTCAGTTGCCTGGATTGCCACGACGCCCACAGTAATAAGCTGAAAATTTCCGGTAATGGTCTTTGTCTACAGTGCCATGACTCACAGCGCTATAATCAGAAACAACACCATCAACATGACCAAGCCAGCACTGCGGCGCAGTGTGTCACCTGCCACATGCCAGGGAAAACCTACATGGACGTTGATTTCAGGCGGGATCATCGTTTTTCCAAGCCTGACCCGCAGGAGCATGAATTAACCGGCTCCACAGATTTGTGTCTTGATTGTCATGAAGATCGCTGGCAGAAATGGCGGTCCAATCGTGCTAGCACAAAGACCAAAATGGTGGTGACTAGTAGTTCGAGATCCAGTCACATGATGATGCATGCGCTTAGATCCGGGCAGCAGGTTGATCCCTTGCTGGGTTTTAAGCTTTCGCAGGATGCTGATTTAAATTCGATACAGCGAGCGACCGCTCTGCGCCTGGTGAGCCCGCAGATAGTCTCCAGTAGACCGGATCTATTGGCTCAGGCATTGAACTCTGATTCTGATCTGGTCCGGCTGGCAGCAGTTCAGCAGGCAGCATTCTTACCAGAATATCTCAAACCAAAGCTGTTAGCGCCGTTGTTGCAGGATAGTCGGCGTGCTGTTCGAGTGACCGCTGTAACATCTCTGGGTCCAGCGATTGGAGGTTTGAGAGGAGATAGTTCCGTTGACCTGGCAATGGAGGAACAGACAGTTTCTTTAGAACAGGTAGCCTGGAGGGGAGAAGGGCGGTTACAACTCGGTATACAGGCCTTGCAAATGGGTGACACCAGCGAGGCCGTGAACCAATTGCTTGAGGCCCAGCGCATTGATCCTTATTTTTTTGGCTCCTACCTTAATCTTGCCGATATCTACCGGTCCCTCGGAAACGAGGGCAAAGTGATCGACGTGCTTGATCAGGGGATAGGGAGGATTAGTGACGCGGCGCCGCTGCATTACAGCAAAGCCTTGAGTCTGATAAGACGCAAGGGTTATCAAGAAGCCCTTAGTTCGCTCAAGACTGCTAGTGAACTTGAGCGTGAGAATACTGATTATTTTGTTGCCAGGTTGCTGGTACTTCAGAAAGTTGGCCAAGTGCCACAGGCTCTCAAGTTAATCGAATCAGCCCCGGCAACGGTGCAGCAGGATCTCAGGGTCGCTCAGTTAGCCCGTAGTCTAGTAGAGCAAAGTAAATAGGCAGCAGGCCATAAATCCAGTTCAATAGCCGGTTTGCTGAATTCGAAATTGGCCCAGGGGCCTACGGCTAATATCACCTGGTATAAGAATGTAGCCACCAGGGCGCTGTATGGGCCGACTTGCTATCGTCAGGTTGGTTAACCACAATGACCTCGAATAGCCAGAGTTATTGAGTTTAACGAGTGCCAGGATGGATGCTTTGTTAAGAAATCAAATGGGGACCCGTTATGGCAGTCGCAATGCAACCTCGCGTTAATATCATCAAGCGAGATGACAAAAGCCTGATTTTAACCAGTCCTTATCAGGCCGGGATTTTGCCGCGCAATTTGGCCGATGTTTTTGTTAACAAGGCCAGCGAACAACCCGATGCGCTGCTCATTGCTGAAAAATCGGTCGAGGGTCAGTGGCAAACCCTGTCCTATGGGCAAGCGTTAGCTCATTCAAAATCGATTGCCCAGTGGCTTCTGGATCGGCAGGGTATCGATAAATCTCCATTGATGATTTTAACGGGTGCATCAATTCAGCATTTTCTGATGAGCTGGGGCGCATTGCTTGCGAGAATACCTTATGTGCCTGTGAGTACCGCTTATACCTCGATACCAGCCGCCTATCCGAAGCTACGGGCGGTGTTCGAACGCACTCAGCCCGGCTTGGTTTTTGCTGCTAGTTTTGACAGTGTCTGGCCTGCCCTGGTGGAAACTTCCATAGCCGAGGAGCCATTAGTTTATATGGGTAAGTCTCGCGCTGATGCTATTTCATTTGAGAAAATGGTGGCTACCGTTGTTACAGCTGATGTCGCCGATTCCATTGCCTTGATTAATCATGAAACGGTGGCTCGGTATATATTTACGTCGGGATCGACAGGCATGCCCAAAGGGGTTATCCATAATCATGGCATGGTCTGTCAGATGCTGGCATCACGACAGGCTCTGCGAGAGGATGATGCCGATGAGCCGCCGCGCTACCTGGATTGGATGCCCTGGAGTCATGTCGGTGCAGGGGTGCTGAGGCTTGCATCGATTATGGCCGCTGGAGGGAGCATTTACCTGGATGATGGTAAGCCAGTCCCGGGGCAACATCATAAAACCCTCGAAAACC
Source organism: Gammaproteobacteria bacterium (assembly GCA_018666555.1). Lineage (GTDB taxonomy): Bacteria > Pseudomonadota > Gammaproteobacteria > Pseudomonadales > Azotimanducaceae > UBA9926. Next base: position 39,810 of record JABIZD010000088.1, on the reverse strand, counting down.
TGGCTCAGGTAAAGCCGACCTCTTATGCCGGGGCACCGCTCGGCTGGGCAATGCTGGTGGATGTTCTGGAAAGAGACTCCGACTTGGCCGGAGTGTTCTTTGCTAACATCAAAAGCATGGCTTTTGGCTCTGCGGCGATGCCGGTCAGCCTGTTTGAGCGCATACAGGCGCTTGTGGTTCGTTTTAAGGGCCAGCGCATGCCAATGTCCACCGCGTTGATGTCAACCGAGGTGGCCTGTGGTCTTTCCCGGTACTGGGACTGTGATAACCAGGAGGTGATTGGCTTGCCTATGCCAGGTGCTGAATTTAAACTGATCCCGGTAGCGAACCGTTTTGAAATCAGGGTCAGGTCAAAAGGGGTTACGCCCGGTTATATTAACGATCCGGACAAAACCGCAGCGGCTTTTGACGAAGAAGGATTTTTTAAAATGGGCGATGCGGTGTCTTTTCTTGACCCGGCAGAGCCAGCAAAAGGCTTGTGCTTTGCCGGTCGAGTTGCAGAGCAGTTTAAATTGCAGTCCGGGACCTGGGTTCTGGCGGGAACGTTGCGAGCAGAGTTAATAGCTGCCTGTTCTCCGTGGGTCAGGGATGTTGTTATCTGCGGTTTGAATCAGTCTTATGTGACGGCAATGCTGTGGTTAAATCAGGCGGCTTGTGCTGATGCGGTGGGTAGAGAAGATGACGCTGAGCTAACTATTGAGGAATTGGTTACCAGTGACGTCCTTCGGGCTCTTATCAGGGAGAAACTGGGGCGGCATAATCTTCAGCATTCAGGATCTTCTAAAAGGATACAGCGATTCATCCTATTATCAGAACCGGCCAGTCTGGGCGATGGCGAGATAACTGAGAAGGGTTATGTTAATCAGGGCGCTGTCCAGGCGCGCAGGGCAGATATTGTTACGGCGTTATATGCGCGGCCTGGTGGCGCAGTGGTTTTAGTTTGAGCACCTAGTCAGGCATGGATCAGCATCCAAGCCCTTAAGTAGAGGCGGACAAGCCTAAGAGTCCGCGGATTTTGCTGCCAGGCGTAAATTTCTCCGTTCGATGCTTTGCCGTAAGCGCTCTTGTCTTTGCGGTGTCAGCGGATAGGACCAGATCAGCTTCAGCGCCAGGCCATAAAACAGTATTGGCCCACCACAGTAGACTATCCGCAAGCTGAGGATGCCGGCATCAGTGCTGGCAGCCATGCCACCGGTTGGGTCAAAGCCTAATAAGCCAACCACATTCAGGGAGAATCCTGTTCCCAGGGCGACGGCAAGTTTTTCAGTCAAACCGAGAATAGCAAAATAGGTTCCAGCGCGATTAGCACCACTACGAGCGGTATCAACGTCGATTACATCAGCTAGCATGGCAACGGGCAGAAACTGCAATCCCCCGAAACAAAACCCTTTGATAATAAACATCAGAAAGAAAGGCAGGTAATCGCCATTTGAAAGGAAAAAGTTACCGCCACTGACGATCGCTACTGTGACCAGGGTGCATAGAAATGCCCGATGTTTGCCAATGGTTCTACCCAGCCACAACCAGAATGGAATGGCCGCCAGTCCAGCTATAAAATAGAAAAAATAAGCAGCGCCGATGGTCGGTATACCAACGATGTCGCGAATAAAAAATAGCGAAACCGCATTTCGGAAGGACTCTCCGAATATGACCAGCAGGGCGATCATAAGGATGCGCCGCATGGGACCGTTGCGCCAGACCAGGCTGGCTCCTTCCCTGAGCGATAGCTTGGAAGGATGATGGTTTGCGGGCTCCTTTACGAAGCTGTTAACCAGGAACACACACACCGGCAGTACACCGATAATAACCCAGGCAAGTCCGGCTAGAACCGGGCCCGTTAAGGTGGCTCGGTCGACGGGTTTGGTATCACCTAAATTGCCCGTAAATGCCCCGGTGGCATCTTGCCAGAGGGCACTGAATACCTGACCGACGCTACCTCCTCGGTCAGCCAAAATCTCAATGATCATGGGTACTGCTGCGGCGACCATCAGGCCAAACAGGACATAAAGCTCACGTGCTGCTGTCACTCTGCTGCGCTGGTGATAGTCGCTAGACAGTTCTGCTCCCCAGGCCCTATGGGGAAGTGAGATAATGGTACTGCCGAGAAAAAACAGCGTTAGCCATATAAGGAAATACATCAAACCAACCCCTTCAGGTGGTATGAATAGTTTGTAGACGCCGATCATCATCAATGGGGCGCCGACTATCAGCCAGGGTTTCCTCCGGCCGAAACGCGTCTGCCAGCGATCGGATAACTCTCCGATGATCGGGTCAGTGATTACATCGGTAAAACGGGCCAGCATGAGTATAGTGCCAACCGCGGCCAGGCTCAGACCCAACCCACCAGCGTAATGGGCTGGAATCCAGATCGCTAATGGATAGCCTATGACTGCCATTGGCAGACCAATGCAACCGTGTAGGTAAACGGTTTTTGCATCTAATATTGCTGGTTTATCTTGTTCTGCCAAGGGTTGCTTCTTTTTGGTTAGGTGATGACATGTGCCTGCCAAGGTACTATGCTTTAAATCGACGGCGGATAATATCAGTCGTGGCAATTTACTCCGGATTGTCAATGGATTAGCTTCCGAGGCGTCCAATGTATATCTTTCCGGAATTAATTGCACGGCTGCTTAAAGCTTTGTTGTGGTTTTATCATGAAGCGATCAATAAGGAGCGACCTTGAGAGAGATTCAATACCACATGACCACGCCATCGGGGCTCGACGAAACCGTTAAGGTTCTCTTCGATGATGAGCTTAAAACGGTGCAGTACGCTGTTCCTGAGGATTTACCGCAATGGACAGATCTTGGTACCCATCAGTGTCCCAATTGCCCATTCCAGGTAGATTATGTCCGAACCTGTCCGGCCGCCGCGTCACTGGTAGATCTGGTCCACCGAAGCGAGAAAATGAGTTCCTTTGAGGAAGTTGAGCTTGAAGTGATCACTTCTGACCGAGTTGTTAAGCAGACGGTTAGTGCGCAGCGAGCTTTCAGTTCGTTAATGGGTTTGATTCTGCCTCTCAGCGGCTGTCCGCGGCTGGAAGTTTTCAAGCCTATGGCAAGATTTCATCTCCCTCTGGCTAGTGATGATGAAACCATGTACAGAACTATTTCAATGTATGCCATGCGCCAGTTGTTTCGCGCTGAGCAGGGCTTTGAAATTGAAGCCGATCTGAAAGGCCTTCTAGAGATGTATGCTGAGGTTAATAAAGTTAATGTGGCGCTGAATGCGAGGCTTTCGCGGGCGACAGAAAATAATGCAACCTCAAACGCTATCGTCGTGCTCGGCAGTTTTGCGGCGGCCTTACCGGCTTTGATAGATAAATCAGTGGGTGAAATTAAAGCATTATTCAGCGGTGGGGCAGCTTAACCTGCTTAGTCGAAAATTTTACCCGGATTGAGAATGCCATTTGGATCCAGGCTGTGTTTTACCTGTTTCATGAGGCGTATTTCAGACTGACTTCTGACCAGATGCAGATAGGGTTTTTTTTCCAGTCCGACGCCGTGTTCAGCTGATACAGAGCCGGCGATATCCTTGAGTGGTTCATAGACTGCAGCCTCAACCAGCTTGCGTGCCTGGGTATCGTCCCTACCAACGCTAATGGCAAAGTGCAGGTTACCGTCACCCATGTGCCCCAGGGTAAAATTCTTGCTGTCAGGGAAGCTGCTTTGCAGCGTTTTGTTTACTTTCTCTACATAGTCCTGCATGCAGGAAATGCGTAGACTGACATCAAATAAGAACACCGGAGCGAACTGGAAGACCTGGGCGACGTCATCGCGCAAGCCCCATAGTTGCAGGCGCTGTGTTTCGGATTGGGCAATGACCGCATCAGCTATCAGGTCTTCTTCAAGGGCCTGTTCCAGCGCCTGTTGGTTTTGCTCCTCGCTTGCGCCCATGGCTTCAACCAACACATAGTAATTGTAATTTTCGGGTAAGGGTGCCTGATTCAGGGAGGGTGGAGTGGTGACTAGCTTGTAGTAGTCATTCCACATGACTTCAAAAGCAGATAGATTACCGCTGAAGGCACGGTCGACGTGTTTGAGAAATCGACTGAGCTGGTCAAAGGTGTCAATACCAGCCATGAAAGTAGGGCTGGAAGTAACCTGTTCACGGCACCGTAGTACGGCGCGGGTGATTACCCCGAGAGTACCTTCGGAGCCTATAAAGTAATGTTTAAGGTCGTAACCTGCATTATTCTTGATCATCAGGTTCATCGAACTTACCACTGTACCATCAGCAAGCACTGCCTCCAGGCCAAGCACCATGTCTCTGGCCATACCATAGCGAATCACTCTGTTGCCGCCAGCATTTGTTGCGATATTACCGCCTATCGTGCAGGAGCCTCTTGAGCCGAGATCTAACGGAAACATCAAGCCCTGGGCCTCAGCGGCTTCCTGGATACTCTGTAGGGTGCAGCCTGATTGAACAATCATGGTTCTTTCCAGGGGTTGCACGGCTTCTATCTGGTTCATCAGCGCCAGGGAAAGAATCACATCGTCTGGCTGGGTGATGGCGCTCTCAACCAGGCCGGTAAGCCCGCCCTGGGTAACCACGGATTGACCTAACTCATTGCAGATTCGCAACGTGGTGCTGACTTCCTCTGTCGTTCTGGGTTTAACCAGGATACGTGCCTTGAGCGTATCGGTTCGCCAGATGCCTGCTGATCGACTGGTCACGTCATCATCAAAAAGCACGGTCCCTTCAGGAAGGGCTTTGACAAGGGCCTTGGCAACTGGGCGCAAGTGGCTTGGTGCGGTTGATTGTGTTTTCATGGTTTAAGCAGCCCTCTCGAACAGAGCAGCAATACCCTGGCCACCACCGACACACATTGTTTCAAGCGCATAACGACCCTCGCGGCGGTGTAATTCAGCTAGCATGGTCGCCAGTATCCTACCACCGGTTGCACCGATCGGATGACCCAGTGAAATCCCTGAACCATTGACATTGAGTTTGTCCGGGTCATTCCAGTCCCAGCCCTTGAGTACGGCCAGTACCTGACAGGCGAAGGCTTCGTTGAGTTCGACCAGGTCCATATCTTTCCAGCCCAGGCCGGTTCTGGAAAACAGTTTGTTAACTGCTGGCACGGGCCCAATTCCCATAGTGGCGGGGTGGCATCCTGAGGCGGCCCAGGCAACAAAGTAGGCGCTGGGCTCTAATTGCAGTTCACTGAGTTTATCTTCTGCAACAACGAGACAGGCCGCGGCTGCGTCATTTTGTTGGGAGGCGTTGCCTGCGGTCACAACCCCGTTTTCCAGGATCGGCTTTAACTTAGCCAGGGATGCCATGGATGTGTTTGTTCGAATACCTTCATCATAATCAAAAGTTTGGCGCTCGCCTTTGCGTTGGGGGACCGTAACGGTGACCAATTCCTGATCAAATTTTCCATCCTGCCAGGCTGCCGCGGCGCGTTGCTGTGATCTGGCGGCATAGCTGTCTGCATCCTGTCGGCTGATCTGATATTCGGTCGCTAGATTCTCAGCAGTTTCGATCATTCCTGATATCTGCCCGAATCGTGTTTCGGGTTGTGAACGCAGGCGTCCTCGTTCCAGTCGGTCATATAAGGTAACCGGGCCGCCTCGCTGACCCTGGCGCATGGACGTCGTGTAATATTCGACGTTACTCATGCTTTCTGCGCCGCCAGCGATGACAACATCTGCGGCGCCAGTTTGGATCATCATTGCTGCATTAGCGATGGCTTGCACACCACTACCGCAGCGGCGATCCACTTGGCTGCCGGCGACATGGAGAGGTAGGTCAGCGGCCAGGGCAGCCCATCGTCCTATGCACGGAGCCTCGCCATTGGGGTACCCCTGGGCGAATATGACTTCTTCAATTCTCTCGGGGTCTATGTTGGTACGGGTGATCAGCTCGGCGATTACCTGAGCTGCCAGATCCTCTGCATTCAGTGGCTGGAGACTGCCAAGGAAGCCGCCGACGGCGGTCCTTATAGGTGACACAATTGCAGCTCTGCGCATGTTTTAATCCTCAGTTTAAAAAGGTAATTTTGTTAGGGTGTTTGCGGCTTGATAGAACTCACCTTGCCTTCCCGGCGTTTGTCCGCGGCGCCATCGAGGCTATCAGTTCCTACCACAATGATGTGCAGTCCTGAGTTTTCACCGGCGCGCTCTTGTACCTTATAGCCACGAGAGCTGAGATCCTCGGCAATGGCTTTGCCCTCAGGCTGCGCTATTTCCACTCGGACCTTTTCACCGCGGGCAATAATATTTGGGTAGTCAACGGCCTGCTGTGCACTCAGCCCCCAGTCCAGTACGCCGATGATGGTCTTGGCTACGTATGCTGGAATGGAATTGCCACCCGGTGATCCGGTGACCATACGCAGATTGTCTTCTTCATCGAATACCATGGTAGGTGACATAGATGATCTGGGTCTGCGATTGGGAGCTACTGCATTAGCGAGTCTGGTCCCGTCTTCGGGCACAGCCTTGGCAAAATCAGTCATTTCATTATTAAGCAGGAAGCCCTTTGCCCAGCGTTGCGAGCCAAATGCGCCCTCTATGGTTGCTGTCATGGCAACTGCATTGCCGTCACTATCGATAATTGACAGGTGGGTCGTCCCGGCCATTTCCTCGGTTGTGTCCCTGGCCCACTGCGGGACCATTGCCAGGTCATCAATGACAGTAGCGGGATCTCCCGGTGTCGGTGTTGCCTGGGGTGCAAATCGCTGAGTCGCACGATGTCGCAGATAAGCAGGGCTAAGTAATGCATCAAGGGGGATAGCGACTTCGTCTGGATCGCCAAAATAATGGTCTCGATCTGCATAAGCCAATCTTTGCGCGTCTGTAAAGGCAGCGACTCTGTCGGCATCATTTGAGCCATCAGATATGAGGTGATCGTATAGGTTTGCAATCATAATCTGAGCGCCTCCAGATGAAGGAGGTGACGTCGTACAGATCTTTAAATTTCTGAATGGGCCGCAGATAACAGGTCTGTTAACGGTGCTGTAATTGGCCAGGTCGGTGAGACTTATCGATCCACCATTGGGCTCAGCTTTGGCTGCTTTTACAATCGCTTGCGCAATATCACCGGTATAAAACGCACTTGGACCTTCGCTGGCAATGCGGTTCAAGGTTTCGGCATAGGCTGGGTTTTTTAACAGATCACCCTCTTGGAGCGCTTCTCCCTCTGGATAAAAATAAGCCGCTGTGTCTGGATTGATAGCCAGTCTGCTGCGTCGTGCCATGGCGGGTAGATAACCAGCCAGTCTTGGGGAAACCAGGAAGCCGTTACTGGCCAGTTCTATTGCGGTTTCGAACAGGTCAGGCCAGGGTAATCGGCCGCCCATCTGGTGAGCACTGGCATAAAGTGCAACTGCGCCGGGAGTACCGACTGCGATGCCACTTTGCCAGGCTTCGATAAATCCCATGGCTTCATTATCCTTCATGAACATGTCGATGCTGGCCAGGGCCGGTGCTGTTTCTCGGCCATCAATGAAACTGAGATCGTCAGTGGCGTTGTTATAGTTGAGCAAAAAGGCTCCGCCCCCTAATCCAGAGCTCTGCGGCTCAACCAATCCCAATACAGTATGTGCTGCTATCACTGCATCGATTGCACTGCCACCTTTAGCCAGGATTGCGGTAGCAGCATCTACGGCATGAGGATTGGCTGCGCTGACCATTGCGCCCAGGTGCCATTGTGGACCTGATTTATTCACTTCAATGCCAGGCTTGTGGACAGTTTCTCCCATAGGGTTACAGGACATGCATCCAAACAGTAAAGCGGTAGCGATCACAGATAAGCGGTATTGGTAGTACACAGTGGAGCCTTTTTTTTATGATGAAACCGATAATAACCGAGTTAGCCGCCAAAGTTTACCTGAACGCCTGCTTGAATCGGATGGCTTTATCCTGCAACCAAAAAAAACGGTGGTCGTGCAGGATATAAGCGGGCAGAATGACTGCAAAGATGAAGGTAATTAACAATGAAAAACCAGCAGATTTTGATTGACCAACTGCCCAGCGGCAAATTGTCAGCAGATAACTATCGCCTCGAAGAAAACGAAATAGGCCGACCGGAAGCCGGTGAGGTGTTAGTTAAGACCGAGGCTTTTGCTATTGCTGCCGGTTCCAGGGCTGGCCTGCAGGGAAGCGCGAGTTATGCAGGCGCACCCACGACAGGCATTGTTATGGGGGGCACGGGTGTTGGTATCGTCGTTGAATCAACGGATGCGCAATTTTCTGAAGGAGATAAAGTCGTTTGTCCTACGGGTTGGCAGCGTTACTCGATGCAAAAGGCACGCGCAGTCGAGAAAATCCCTGCCGAGCGTTCGTCGATTCATTATTTAGGGCCATTGGGTGTGAATGGCCTGACCGCCTATTTTGGGTTATTAGAGATCGGTCAACCCGAAGCCGGAGAAACAGTAATGATCTCGGCTGCAGCCGGGTCGGTGGGACATCTGGCTGGGCAGATAGCGAAGATTAAGGGTTGTCAGGTCGTTGGAATAGCAGGTCAGGACCACAAATGTAAGTTGTTAACAGATCAGTTGGGGTTCGATGCCGCTGTGAATTATAAGCAGGCTGATTACCGAGGCGCGTTGAAGGAGCTTACTCCAAACGGTGTGGATGTTTATTTTGATAATACCGGCGGTTTTGTTTTAGGATCGGCACTGTTTCGCTTGAATTTAAATGGGCGCATTGTCTGTTGTGGCGTGGTGTCACAATACGATACTGCATCGCCCGAGCCCGGGCCAAAAGGTATTCCTGGCTTGTTAGTGAATAAACGAATCAGAATGCAGGGCTTCCTTGTGTTTGACTTCCTTGAACAATACGCTGCGGCCCGTGCGGAAATTTCTGGTTGGCTAGACGCCGGTCAGTTGACCAGTATGGTCGATGAAATAAGAGGTATTGAAAGTGCCCCGGCAGCATTTGTTGATCTTCTTGCTGGCGGTAACCTGGGCACTCGCGTTGTATTCCTGGATTGATGAGCTGCTACAGGGGAGCAACCCAGGAAATATGGCCTTTTTCAAGTAAATCTGCAGAGGAATTATAAAGCGCCTTTGAAACGTAAGGGCGCACTTGCTTGGCCCTTTTACGACAAAGCCCTGCCTTGACCATTCTAGCTGCACGCACCTGATCAGTGAGAGTGCCGGCATTTGCAATCAGGTCGATGACATGCATTGCCAGTTGGATTTCACCGCTATCTTCGAGCTGTCTGGCATAACTAATAATGCTTTCAGACCCGGTTACTGCGTTCAATATAGCATCACCCGCTGCGCTGCTATCAGCTGGATGTAGATCGGTCGGATTCCTGCTCCACCAGCCGTTTTCCTGGCGATACAAGTCCCGGACAATGTATTCAGGGGCGCCATAACGCGCCTTCAGGTAATCCAGTTCTTGTAGATCATCAGGGTAATGCATGTCGGCAAGGATTTCGGTCTCTGATAGCCCCAGATTCATCCTTTCAACCACCTCATCTCGGAACCAGCGCAGCAATGAGGCGGTTTTCGTGATTCGATTCTGTATCTCAGTTGGATCAGTGATCACAGGACCAAATTCCTGCACAAGCGTTGTTGGATTTAAAGCCGCCATCAGGTCAAGCGACTCTGCCCACCGCACGGTGAAGCGCTGGCTGCGTAGCGGCGTACCTATATTGGGCAGGGTAGTTCCTGGAAAGGCAGCACCCGCATACAAAATACCGTCATCTGGTAGCCACAAAGCAATGCAGTCATCTGTTTCAGATGGGACATGCAGGAGTTCTATTCGTCTACCTTGAGTTGACAAAGAAAGGCGATCACTGAAAGTCAGGTCGGGATCGACCAGGTTAAAGCGAAGCGGCAGGCCCGGGAACTGCATCTGGGCGAGAATGGTTTGCAGCCCCTGTGTTTCTCTGTATCTACGGTAACGGTGCAGACAGTTCTTATGAGCGATGATCAGGGGGACGGCATCATGACGATCCTGGTTGTGACTGATCCATTCGCTGGCACCATCGTTGTAGCCGAGATGGCCATGCGAATAGCAGATAGCTGACACTGGCTTGTCAGTGTGTTTGCGCAACAGTTGGATCATGTTTGCCGACATTCTGCCGCCGCCACCACTATCCATTAGTATCACCGCATTGTCTGTTTCTACCGCCAGGGCATTGCCCTGGCCCGGGAGGATATAGACCCCATCGGCAATAATTTTGAAGCCTTCGGTCCCGGCTAGTATTTTCTTTGATTTGGACTCGATGTTGCTCATACAATCTACCTTTGAGTTGAGGTTTTGGGCGGTTTCTGTGGATGGCTATGCGCGGTTAGTGGACGTCTGCGCAGGCAAAGTGGATGCCAGGAAATCGCGCTCATGCTGTGACTCGGCTTTTCCTACCTGGCAGCGATTACTCTGTCGATGGCAAAGCAGCGGACTCCAGTTGCTATCAACATGGCATTTGATCAACGGGGTTTTGCCCCGCCTCCGACTCGAATAATCTCACCGCTGACCCAGCTAGATGCTTCCGAGGCCAGATAGACGCAGGCGGAGCCAATATCCTCTGGTGTGCCCAGCCTGCCGAGAGGAATATTCCACTCGTCTAGTAATTCGTCCAATTGAGACTCATCTTTATTTAGGGCCTTTAACATGATTTCGGTGGGTATGGCGCCGGGCGCAACAGCATTGACGCGAATGTCGGGGGCAAGTTCTGCTGACAGTGTCCAGGTCAGAGAATGTACAGCTGCTTTTGCAGCACCATAATGGGCGCTACCGGGTACCGGGCTAAAGCCCGCCCCAGATGAGATGTTGATAATAGAACCTTTACTCATATGAGCGACGGCAGTCATGCAACCCATATAAACGGCGGTCAGGTTTAATTCGATAGTCCGGTCCCATTCGTCCCTGGGGAGTTCTCTCAGAGGCATTCTGGCTGGAGAGCCACCGGCGTTGTTAACCCAGGTAGTCAGTTTGCCAAAAGCCTCAATGGTCTTTTCCGCGAGGTTTTCGAGGGCCTGGCTATCAGTAACATCGGTGGTGACAGCGATAGCCTCACCACCCATTTCTCGAATTCTTGCTGCCACAGCCTCAATTTCATTGGTGCGCCGTGCAGCGACCACAACTTTTGCGCCAGCTCGGGCAAAGTCGGTCGCAATACCTTCACCGATTCCTCGACCACCACCGGTTATGACCGCTACCTCGTTTTGAAGGCTGAATCTTTCGAATACGGGATCCATTTAGATTAACTCCTGATTACGTTACTATGAGGCCGTATTGTAAATCAAAGAAGGTGTGAGATGGCGATTGTTCTGCAGAGTGCTACTGAATTTACGGTTGAATTAGCTAATGAGCTGTTGAAGGATGAGCTGTCCGAGCCAGTGATTTCGGTCTCGGTAAAGCCGTTAGGCGAGGGCGTGGGGTTAATGTCTTCGATAGCCAGGGCAAAACTGCAGCTCGCGGATGGTAGCGAAACGAGTATTATCGTCAAGGTAATTGCCCAGACAGACAATGTTGATATATCGAAGAGTTTGAACTTTTATGCTAATGAGATTAACTATTATCGTCATCTAGCGAGTATTAATCCTATTGCCAGTCCGAGGTGTCTTTTTGCCGATATCGATGCCGAGACGCAGGATTTTCTGTTGATTCTGGAGGACCTGGGTGATGCTGCAGCAGGAGACCAGTTGCAGGATTGTACTGAGGAGGTAATGGCGCTGGCGTTCAGGCAGGCGGGACAGATGCATGGCACCTTCTGGGGTAAGACGGAAAATTATCCCTGGTTAAAGTATCAGAACAATCCTGAGGTAACCGATTTCAGGCAGAACGTCATATACCAGCCGGGAGTGGAACCCACTATTAATAATTTTTCCGAGTGCTTCAGTGGTAATCTGCCAGAGGTAGTGACAAAAATAGGTGAGCAGTTCGATGTGCTGTTCGACCGGGCCATGAGTGGACCGCAGACGGTTATTCATGGAGATTATCGCGTCGACAATATGCTGTTGCCCGTCAAGGATGGCAAAGTCAGCATTATCGGCGTCGACTGGCAGAACACGACCGGCGGTAATGGGCCTCATGATATCGCCTATTTCTGCTCTCAGAGTTGTAGTAAGGAGCTCGAGCTTGTTGTGGAAATGCAGCGCCTTCGCTCATACCATGACACGCTGCTGGAATATGGCGTCAAGGATTATAGTTTTGACCAGTGCCTGGAGGATTACCGGATCAATCTTATGATTACCATGATTACGCCAATAGCGATCTGTGGCACACTTGACTCGGGTAATGAGCGGGGTAAAGAACTGGGCCGAGTGATTCTTGGTAGGTCATTGGCGGCGCTGCAGCGAATGGACTGTGGTGCTTTGCTTGCTTGATCGTAATTGAGCTAAACCTCAGTTCGGTGTTCTGTCAGTTCCAGGATTGATCGGTTTTATTAAGCGTTTGGTCAGGCTTGTAGCTGCGTTATTACCATTTAGTCGTATTCGTTTGATTGTATTCGTTTAATCGAGTTCGTTGATATTCAGAATACTGACTATAAAATTTATGATTTGAAGAGTCGAGAGTGATAGATGATGAAAACCGTATTGTTAGCCATACTGTTGTGCTGCCTGTACAGTTGCAGTGAGCAATCTCCAGAAAATATCGATTCCACTGCAGTGGCGGTTGATGCTGCTGAGCCTAATGCTGTTGAGCCAGTGCCTGCTACAGACGATTATTGGTCCGAATTGCAGACATCGCTGTTAACTGCCCAGCCAGGTGACGTCATCACCATTCCTGAGGGCACATTTGAGTTCAACCGATCTCTCTCGCTGAATATTGATGGTATTACTATCCGCGGTGCTGGAATGGATAAGACCATATTAAGCTTTAAAGGACAGATCTCGGGAGCTGAAGGTGTCCTGGTGACGGCCAGCGATTTTACCATCGAGGACCTGGCAATTGAGGATGCAAAAGGGGATGCCCTGAAGATAAATGAAGGCAGGAATATTATTGTCAGGCGGGTGCGAACCGAGTGGACCAATGGCCCTGATACGGCTAATGGTGCCTATGGTATCTACCCGGTGCAAACCGAAAACACGCTGATCGATGGTGTGGTGGCCATTGGTGCATCAGATGCGGGTATCTATGTCGGCCAGTCGCGAAACGTGATCGTGAGAAACTCCAGAGCAGAGTTTAATGTGGCAGGTATCGAAATCGAAAATACTCTGGATGCAGATGTTTTTGACAATATTGCAATGCACAATACGGGTGGAATTCTTGTTTTTAATATGCCCAACCTTCCCCAGGAAGGTGCGCGAACCCGGATCTTCAGAAACCAGGTAATCAGCAATAATACCGCTAATTTTGCCCTGCCTGGAGGCGCAGTAGCGGGATTACCGGCTGGATCAGGTATATCCGTCAACTCTAATGACGATGTGGAAATATTTGACAATGACCTGCGTGATAATGATACCGCGCATATCATTATTTCGAGTGTATATTCGACTAACTATTCCGGTCGGAATGCTGCCAGTGGCTTTGATCCTTATCCAGAGCGAATCTTCATACATGACAATCGGTATTCCGGGGGTGGAACTTCGCCAGACACAGATGCGCTGGCTGAATTAAAACTGGCTCTGTTTGGAGCAGAGGGTCACTTCCCTAATATTATCTGGGATGGATTCTTAAATCCCGCTACAGCAGTCGATGGCCACTTGCCTGCAGCGCAGAATTTTTGCGTCGCTAATGAACCGGAAACCCAGTTGCTGAACGTGGATGGTCCGGCTGCATATGCCAACCCGAGCTTGGAGCAGGCGCGCTATCAATGTACTCATGAGCCGTTATCGGCAGTCGTGCTTGAACTTTAATTCAATTAAGCGATACCTCAGCATGAGGGGCTGGATGACACGATCAGTGCAGCATTGGATTTTAGGCTTTCTGGTATTGCTGCAGTTTAGTTGCGCTGAATTACCAGAGACCGAAAGTCGATTTTTTGCTGAAGACAACCCCGTTAAGCTGTCTAGTTGGAGCCTCCTGCACCAGGACGGTGCTCGGCTTCGTATTGCCGATAATGCCCAGGTTTATTACCTCGCCAGTGGCCTTTTTTCCGATTATGCGTTAAAGCTGCGGACTGTTTCCATCCCTGCGGCTAGCAGTATACCGGTCACAGATACGGGGGAAATGCAGTTTCCTGTGGGTACTGTGATCAGTAAAACTTTCTATTACGCTAAGTCAGAGGCGCAAGCTTTGCTCCCAGATGGTGAGCTCAGAGTAGTCCACCTTACCGCCGCGGAAGCGGAAATCGAGCCCACACTGAACTTGGACCGGGTAGCTCTACTGGAAACCAGATTGCTGGTGAGGCGTTCCGATGGCTGGCATGCGTTACCCTACGTCTGGGATGCCGACCAGCAGGATGCGACCTTGAGGATTGCAGGTGCAATGCTACCCGTTAGTCTTAATAAAAATGATCAAGTGAGGTCATTTGCCTATGTCGCACCCAACCAGAATCAGTGCACAGGTTGCCATACGCTGGATCACGGTAGTAAGCGTATAGAACCGATTGGTCCTCAAGCAAAGCATTTAAACAGGTTACATCCGGGTTCAGGCGAAAACCAGTTATCCGAATGGCACGCGCGGGGGTGGTTGGGTGAGGCTGCCTATGAAACCGCCATGCAGGTGCCTAAAACGGCTAACTGGGAGGATGAAAGTGTCGCTTTGGAACAAAGGGCTAGATCTTACCTGGATATTAATTGTGGCCACTGTCACAGTAAAACGGGCCCGGCGGATACTTCTGGTTTATTCCTGGATGCCTCGGTCACGGATCCGTTGCGCTGGGGCCGGTGCAAAACTCCAGTTGCCGCAGGACAGGGCACGGGAGGTAACCTGTTTTCGGTTGTCCCTGGCGCGCCTGATGAGTCCATTTTGGTTTATCGTATGGCGAGCCTTGAGCCGGGTGCGATGATGCCTGAACTGGGCAGGGGTCTGGTCCATGGCGAAGGGGTAGATTTAATCCGCGACTGGATTAAGGCCCTGCCAGGAAAGTGCGATACCACTGCATATATGGAAAGGCTGCAGGCACATTGAGGCCAGTATCGATCAGCATCAGGAAATTTTACTGACCCGCGATAGCAGACCTCAGCAGGTAAGCTCTGCCAGCCTTAAAACAGGATTCAGGTTTAACCAGGCAGCCCGGCTTTGTTCAACGAACGCCGGCTTGTTCGAGTATTGCTGGTATCAGTGCTTCCCAGCCAATAGCCATTAAGTGTACGCCGGCACAATAGGGACTGATGTCCCTGATGATCGCAGCACTTATCTCAGTACTGGTAATTTTGACCTGATCGCTTGAGCTGATTTTAGCAATAATGTCATCGGGTACGTTAATGCCCGGCACGTTGCTGTTCATATGGGCTGCCATTTTGGCCGACTTAACCGGGAGTATTCCTGCAATCATTGGTAAATTGAAACTGGCGACGCGGTTGCAGAAATCTTCAAATGCGTGTTTGTCGAAGATCGCCTGGGTCTGGAAGAATCGCGCACCATTATCGATTTTTTCTTTCAGCCTTTCTATTTCCTTATCAAGGTTATCAGCACCGGGGTTAACCACTGCACCAATGTTAAAAACAGGCGAGGCATTAAGTTTGTTACCGGTCGAATCCACACCAGTAGTTAATTTGCTGGCGGCATCAAGTAATTCCAGGGTACTGAAATCAAACACCGGCTTGGCATCTGGATGGTCACCTAGATGGGGAGGGTCACCGCCCATACAAACCAGGTTTTCTACACCCAGGTAGCCTGCTCCGAGCATATCCGATTGCAGGGCGATCCTGTTTCGATCTCGAGTTGTCATCTGCAGGATAGGGTCTAAACCGGCTTGCACTAAAGCAGATGCTGCGGCTAAAGGTGAAAGGCTCATCCTGGCATTATGGGAGTCGGTAACGTTAAAGGCATCAACGTGGTTTTTCAGGTCGCCGGCAGTTTTTAGCAGGGTGCCGAGATCAGTCCCTTTAGGGGGCGTCAATTCAGTGGTTATGACGAACTCACCTTGATTCAGTTTTGTTGAGAATTTCGTCATGTTAATCGCCCCAGTATCTAAATTACGAGCATTATGCGTGAGCTTTGTTAAATAAAGAAACAAAAAAGAGCTGTCTGTTGATTTTTTTTTTGATCGCTGATGCGAGGCCGTAAAGGAGTGTAGAACAGCAGTTATGAAGTAACCAGTTTGCTTGAGCTGATTTGGCTATTGGCCTTGGTGGTAACGCTACACTTGCATCTTGGGTAGGGGCCCGGAGGATTGTTACCGCGATGCGGTGGAGGACCCCTGGGAACCGCCGCTTATGGCTAATAGGCGGGTAGTTAACATTGATATGGGTAGCTTTTACACAGCCAGTTCAGGGAATTTATGATTGAACGAGCCTGTATTACTGCGCCATCATCCCAGTTTTATTTACAGGGCGATTTATTCTGCAAGCCAGGAACCTCATCTCCGTGATAAAATCTGGCTGAATGGCTGCTTGGGTAAAAAGATGACTGTAATCGTGAAGATGATGGCGTTGGTTTTGATACTGCTTGGACCAGTTGAAGCAGCCCCTTTGCTCGGCAAGCTTCCGGAGCAGTTTGATTCTCTGGGTCCGACCGTACAAAAGATTAAGACCGCCGATGGTCGGCAAATACACTATATTGATGATGGCCCCGAGAACGGTGTTCCCGTCATCTTTACCGGTGGCCTTGGAACTTCAGTCAGGGCTATACGGTTGCTCGATTTTTTAAGAAGTCTGCGGTTGCAGTTGCAGCTTCGACTGATAACAGTTGAACGCAATGGCTTTGGTCAGACTGACTTTGATCCAGCGCTGGATATGACCGATTACGCTGAAGATGTAGAACTGGTATTGGAAAAACTAGACATTGATACATTCATCCTGTTTGGTATCTCTGGCGGTGGACCTTATACAGCGAAACTCGCAGCGCGTAATGAACATCGCCTTTTATCCGTTCATATGGCGGCGACCTCACCCATTATCGGCCAACCTGCCTGGTGTGAGAATAATGGTGGAATCAGTGGTTATCGAGATTTGCTGGCCTATCCAATGCAGTTTTTTGGGTTTCCGAGTGACAGCACCCTGCATAAGGTCGAAGGCTTCCAGGACACGGCTTATGATGAAGCTGCAAGAGCACATAACCTTCGAGGTCAGGCCGCAGGCCCCGAGCCATTGGACCATGAGTCAATGCTCTATTGTAAAGAAGGGCCTATCGATACGTCAGGCGTGACGGCAGATGTTTATGTTTATAGGGGGCTAGCTGATGGTCTGCTGAAAGCAGAAAAATCCGATCAGTGGCAGACCAGCTATCCCAAGGCTGAAGTTATTCTGCGAGAGTACCCAGGTGAAGGTCATGACGTGCAATATCGACATCTGGACCAGATTTTACTGGACATGGCAGGTTTTGGGGCACAGCTACTGGTTTGTGAAGCTGGGGTTAATGACCTGATCGCGCCGTCACAATTAAAAGCAGCGCTGGCTGATGGTGCAAGCCTGGGTTTATGTATTTGGCAGTAACAGGTTGATGATATGCGTATAGGGCTGCTGCAGAGAATGCTATGGTGCCGCCCCATTCAATGGAGGAGAAGACGTGAAAGTTACGGTGCTTGATGGAGGAATGGGTGGTGAACTGCAGAAGCGGATTAGTACCGGTGGTAAAGGTCTGTGGTCTGCTATGGCGCTGATTGAAGAACCGGAGATCGTTATCGATGTGCATCGAGACTTTATAGATGCCGGCGCGCGGATCATTATCACCAATAGCTATTGCACTATCCCCAGTTATCTGGGCAAGGAAAACCTTGAATCAGAGTATATCCGGCTCACCGAATTAGCAGGCAAGCTGGCCAGGCAGGCTGCAGATGCCGGTAGCGAAAAGGTACTGGTTGCCGGGTCTATTCCACCTCTGTCGGAAAGCTATCGGCCGGATCTGGTGCCCTCCGAGGAAATTGCCAGGCCAATTTATCGCAATATGGTTGAGGCGCTTCGACCGTCGGTTGATTTTTTCATTTGTGAGACCATGTCTTCGGCAATAGAAGCGGAGCACGCAGCCTCCCAGGCCAAACAATACGGGGGCGGAAAACCCGTCTATGTTGCCTGGACGCTCAATGAGGAGCCTGGAACTGGGTTACGCAGCGGTGAAAGCCTAAAGGAAGCTTTCCTGAAGATAGATTATCTAGATGTCGCGGGTTATATGCTCAATTGTACCTGTCCGGAAGTAATAGAGATCGGTCTCATTGAATTAAAGGCACTGACAGCTAAGCCACTTGGCTGCTATGCAAACCGCATGGGTAAAGTTCCGGAAGGCTGGACCCTCGATAATGAATTATATACCGGGCGACGAACCGATGTGACCACAGCTTATTTTGTTGATCAGTGTCTACGGGCGGCTCAGGCAGGTGCCACCATTATCGGTGGTTGCTGCGGCATCGGGCCGACGGATATCGAAGCGCTGGCCGAGGCACTCACTAGCCAACATCAATAAGGATTGTTTTGCTGCAATTGATTGCCAGACGCTTTGTATTTGCCTTGGTGACGCTTTGGGCAGTCTCGGTGGTCGTATTTACTGCAGTCGAGTTGTTGCCAGGGGATGCCTGTCAGGCATTTCTCGGGCAGATGGCGCAGGGACAGCGTTTAGATAATTGCCGTAGCCGGTATCAGCTCGACCAGCCGGCTCAGGTCAGATACCTGAAGTGGGCTAAAGGCCTGCTGGCGGGAGACCTTGGTCAGAGTATCAAGCGCGATAAACCACTCAAGGAGATTATTGGGCCACGTTTCAGAAATACCGTCATCCTGGGTCTTTCTGCGGCTCTGCTAGGGATCCCGATGGCGATCTTACTTGGAGCGATCGCTGCCTTATATAGGGATCAGAGGGTAGATATCTGGATTTCAGGTATCGCTATCTTTTGTATGACGGTGCCGGAATTTATAACGGGTACGCTATTAATTTCATTCTTTGCTGTCTGGCTTGGTTGGTTACCCGGCATTGTTATCATGCGAGCCGATGCACCTCTACTTGAGGTTCTGTCCAATATTGTTCTGCCCGTGATTACCCTGACACTGGTGATGGTAGCTCATATTATGCGCATGGTACGCACCAGTATGATCAATGTGCTGGCGTCAGAATTCGTGCTCATGGGAAACCTCAAGGGCCTGCCTCGGTGGCAATTAGTATTAAGGCATGCCTTACCCAACGCGTTGCTGCCGGCGATCAACCTGATTGCATTGAATATAGCCTGGTTGATGGGTGGGGTACTGGTGGTTGAAGTGGTGTTCAATTACCCGGGTATCGGCCGGCTGTCCGTGAATGCGATTTCGGATCGGGATTTTGCCCTGGTGCAAGCGATCGCGCTGTTGATGGCTTCCATCTATATTGGTCTTAATCTGATAGCTGATTTGATATCACTGCTACTGAATCCGAGATTACGAAACCAGCAGGGTGCCGGATGACCTCGCTCAAGTTAATTTTGACAGCAATCGGGTCTTCCCGGTCAGGCCTGCTTGGGCTATCAATGGTCGGTTTGCATCTTCTTTTCGCCCTCACGTCGCCCTGGTTAGTGCCGTATTCTTTTGATAGCCAGTCTGAAATCATAGGTCACATCGGGCCTTCCTTTCAGCATTGGGGAGGCCTGGACACCTTGGGCCGAGACGTGCTGACACGTACCATGTTAGGTGGCCGACAGGCGATCCTGATCACGTTGCTGGGCACCTTGCTGGCGGTCAGTTGGGGCGGCTTCTTCGGTATCGTTGCCGGTTACAGTGGCGGGCGAGTGGATGAAGCCATCATGCGCTGTATTGATATCTTTCTGGCTGTGCCGTTTATGATCTTTTTGCTGCTGATTATTGCCACCTATGGTAATGATCCTGATGTCATGATTCTGACGCTTGGCTTCTTCTATGGCATTGGTGTGGTCAGACTGGCGAGGGCCGCGACACTGGAAGTCGTAGTCAAGGACTACGTTTTATCAGCTAAAGCAAGGGGAGAGGGTATCTACAGCATCATCTTCCGCGAGATATTGCCAAACGTGCGAGATGTTTTGCTGGTCGAGGCGGCAATGCGTTGGTCCTGGATGCTGTTGGCTTTCAGCGCACTTTCCTTTCTCGGTTTTGGCATCACACCACCGACCCCGGACTGGGGATTAATGATCGCCAGTGCCAGGATCTACCTACCGCTGGCACCCTGGCCCGTGCTGTTGCCTATGATTGCTTTGAGTTCGTTGATTATTGGTATCAACCTGACGGCAGATGCCTTGGCTAAATCACTGGGTCTTGATCGGATCACCCGGACGGTCATATGAGCAGCCCATTGTTAACTACCGAAGATTTGTCGATTGGCTATGTTAACGATCAAGCTGAACCAGTGGCGGTGATATCATCCATAAATCTAACCTTGGGGCGGGGTGAAACCCTTGGCCTGGTCGGCGAAAGTGGTTGTGGCAAAAGCACGTTACTACTGGCCCTGATGGCTTATCAAAAAGCCGGGCTACAACGTTTGGGTGGCAGGCTGGAATTTCTTGGTGAGGATATGGTGGCCATGTCAGCCCGGGATTTGCAGAAACTGCGAGGCGGGCAGATGGCGCTGATTCCGCAAAATGCCGGGCAGGCACTGACCCCCACAATGAGAATTGAGAGTCAGATTTTCGAGGCCTTAAGATTGCATTCTAATTTAGGAATGGCAGCCTGGCGAAGCCGCAGCATTGAGTTACTCGAACGGGTCCAGTTAGCCCGTCCGGGTGAAATGCTAAAGCGTTATCCGCACGAGTTATCAGGAGGTCAGCAACAGCGCGTCGCCATTGCCATGGCGCTTGCTGGTGAACCTGATTTATTGTTATTGGATGAGCCAACGACAGGCCTGGACGTGACCACTCAGGTCCATGTTCTTGACTTGCTTCGGGACATTGTCGCAGAGACGCAGACGGCTATGATTTATGTCAGCCACGACATTGGTGTGATTAGTGCAGTTTGCGAGAAGATCGCCATTATGTACGCCGGTGAATTGGTTGAATTAGGTGAAAAGCAGCAGCTCATTAATCAACCAGCACACCCTTATACCCAGGGGCTGCTGGACAGTATTCCAAAACTGCACCAGTCTCGACTACCGGTAGGAATGGAAGGCAGGCAGCCACAACCCGGACTGCGTGATTTCAGCAGTCAGTGCGTGTTCCTTGATCGCTGTGGTCATGCCCAGCCGATCTGTGAGCAGAGTAAGCCGGGCCTGCTTAAACTGCCTGGCCAGGCAGTGAAATGTCATTTTGGCGAACAAACTCTGGCCTTAAAAGACCTTGCAACGGGTAGTCAGGTAGCTAAACCAGAAGGATTCAGTAAAGTCGTATTGCAAGTCAGCGATCTCTGCGTCAGTTATGACAGGCCTTCTCTGAAGCGCCGGATAATGGGCGATAAAGCGGATTTAACCGTGCAGGATATTGCCTTTGAAATCAGGCAGGGAGAAATTCTCGGTCTGGTTGGCGAGTCTGGCAGTGGTAAAAGCACTTTACTTAAAACAGTTGCCGGATTGCAGCAACCACTGTCGGGCAGCATGGTGCTTAACGAGAAGTTTGACCTGAGTTACGCCGTAGGCAAGAGAGCACCGGAATGCCAGCAGCGCATCCAACTGGTGTTTCAGAATCCGGATGCTTCGTTGAATCCAAGCCATACCATCGAAGAGATACTGGCCCGACCTATCGCCCTGTATTTTGGTGGTTCCGAATCGGCTATCAGTGAAGAAATTGACCAAATGCTTGAGCGGGTTAATTTACCGGTAGCTTACCGGCATCGCTATCCAGGACAGCTATCCGGGGGGGAAAAACAACGCATTGCCATTGCCCGGGCACTGGTTGCCAAACCAGACCTGATCCTCTGTGATGAGATTACTTCAGCGCTGGATGTTTCCGTGCAGGCATCGATTATGAAACTGCTACTGCGGTTAAGAGATGAAAGTCAGCTAGCCATATTGTTCGTATCCCATGACCTGGCTGTTGTTAATGCCCTGGCAGATCAGGTTGTGGTCCTGCAACAGGGCAGAATCAGAGAATCCGGGCGCGTTTACGATGTGTTTTCCAGCCCTGAACACGAGTATACCCAGTCGCTGTTGGCATCGGTGTTATGAATGGATTGGTTTAAAGCTGTTTAGGCGGTTTTATTTCGGGTCTATAATTGCAGGGTCAAATGCCGGCCTGGAAAAGATGTCGCGTACCAGCGGCGTAAAATGATCCAGGGAGGCACTGTCATATTCGGGGTCGAAGGAAGGCTCATCTAAGCGCTCGCAGAAACGTATACAACTATCGTACCAGCGGTGATCTTTATACTGGTCCCTGCCATTAGGGTCCAGGTCGAGATGATCTGCATAGTAAATCATCTGAAACAGGCCATGCATTTCCACTACCCAGGTAACTTCGGCTCGAACGTAGGGTCTGATAACAGCAGCGGCAAGTTGGGAGTGATTCAGTGGCGCTATACTGTCTCCTATGTCATGGACAAGGGCTGCGATGATCCACTCTTTGTCCATGCCATCTCTTTCGGCACGAGTGGCTGCTTGCAGGGCATGCTCAAGGCGGTGAATCTTATAACCTTGTAAGCCTGTTTCGAGCGAACGCAATTGGTACAAAATAGTATCGGGTAAAGCATCAATTTGGTCACGTTCGTACTCTGCTAACAATAGATAGTCAGCCTTAGAGCCTTCAGACATACTTGAGAAAGAAACGGTGTTCATGGCTTGTTCCTACGTGAATGGCTAGATATCGTTATACGACCTAACGGCTTTGTAGTGCTGGCAGGTTGTATGCTCCAGTGAATGAAAATACTCTCATCACTGCCTATCAATGCTACAAGTCACGACGGCAAAGATAAAGAAAAGGTCAGGCTTTGGCATCAGTGGTTATAGGTTTGAGCCCGGCATTACAGAGGCGGCTAACCGATGTAGGCTCAGCAGTGACACTCGGCTAGGGGTCATTTTAGGGTTAGGTAACCAGTTAAGGAGAAGGATCATTAAAGTAGGGTTTATAGGGTTAGGGAATGTGGGTGCGAAATTAGCCGGTACCTTGTTAAGGAATAAGGTTGACCTGGTGGTTCATGATCTGGATGCAGACAAAGTCCGGCCGTTTGTTGATGCTGGTGCAGGTGCCGCTGATTCTCCACTCGAACTTGTTGGTCAGGTGGACACCTTGATCACCTGCCTGCCATCACCTGAGATCAGCGCCCGGGTGATGGAAGATGAGGAGAATGGGGCATTGCATGGTTTTTCTGCCGGCAAGATTTGGCTGGAAATGAGTACCACGGATACAGCGGAAGTGCGCAGGTTAGGGTCCAGGGTGATTGAACTTGGAGGCAGGGCAGCAGACTGCCCGGTATCAGGTGGTTGTCATCGAGCTGAGACAGGTAATATTGCTATTTTAGCTGGCTGTGACAGGGCCACATTTGAAAGTGTCCTACCATTATTGACGGTGCTTGGCAGAGAGGTCCTGCATACAGGGGAACTGGGATCCGCCTCGACTTTAAAGGTGTGTACAAATTACCTGGCGACAGCGAACCTGGTTTCGGTCTGTGAAGCCCTGACGGTATCAAAGGCAGCCGGCATTGACCTGGTGACGGCCTATCATGGGATCCGAATTTCGTCGGGTAATTCCTTTGTCCATGAAACCGAAGGCCAGGTCATCCTTAATGGTAGTCGAAACATTAACTTCACCATGGATTTGGTGCTCAAAGACGTGGGTTTGTTTCAGCAGATAGCTGAGCGCGGTGGCGTCGAGTTGGAGCTATCGCCCTTATTACTGAATATTTTCCGGGATGGTCAGGCTAGGTTTGGTCCGCGCGAATGGTCTCCGAATATTATTCGCAGGCTTGAGGAAGCGACTGGCCTGAGCATTACTGCCGCGGGTTTTCCTGATGAAATAGTCGATAATGAAGATGAGGCAGGAGGCGCTGAAGTTAAGATTGGTGCCAGGTAATGATCAGCAGACCGTGAAGGTTAGGGTGTTTTCGTTACTTTGTACCAGGGTACGGAAAATTCCATTACCGGTTCGAGGTTACGTACGCTGCTGTTCATGACTCGAATATTTACATAGTGAAACGGCATAAAGCTACCGCCCTTTTCAAATAGCATTTCCTGAGCTTGCCAGTAAACGGCCCGTCGCGCTTCAAAATCAAGCTCTGATCTGGCTCGGTCGAGTAGGCTGTCGTATTCGGGAACATTCCAATAAGTATCATTCCAGCTTCCACCTGAGCGATACAATTCATTGAGATACTGATCGGCCGGTCGATGTCCCCAATAGGTGACACAAGCAGCTTTGTTAAGCCAGATATCGCCGTAATAGCCATCTGCTGGTGCCAGAACGATATTCACCTTGACGCCAATTTCAGATAACTGGTCCTGGTAGACTTCCGCGATACTTACGCCGTTAGCGAATAGCGTGGACGTATACAGATCGAACTCCAGGCCGTCACCGAAACCAGCTTCGGATAGTAAGCGCTTTGCCAGTGCCTGGTCCTGCTCGCATTCACCAGGCCATAAATAGGGGTCCCCGGGCCAGACTGGGTGATCGCAAGCAATAACGGCCCCACCGTGTCCGATGGCAGTGTTGATGAATTTTTCTCTGTCTATGGCAATTCTAATGGCTTTTCTGACGCGATGATCATCGAAGGGAGCAAGATCGGTACGAAAGGCGATCAAGTTTTTATCTCCGGTAGCAAACTTTTGCACTGAAAAGCCATCATTGCTTCTGAATAAGGGTTCCAGTCGGGGATTGACGCGTTGTACCAGATCTATCTGGTTGGCCAGGAAAGCCTGCATTTGAGCGTTGGCATCGATGATGGCGATCACTTCTATGGCATCCAGTTGGGGAGGACCAAGGAAGTAGTTTTTGTTGGCTACCAGTTCAGTAATCCCTTCAGGGTCCAGCTTTGATATCATGAACGGGCCTGTTCCCGTGCCTTTGTAGCGAATGGCCTCGCCGATACCCTCTGGAATGATTCGAGCTCGATAATCCATTAGCAGCACTGGGAAGTCAGCATGGGCGGATTTCAGGTGAATATCGACTGTATGTGGGTCTATCACCTCAATGCGGCTGATGATACCGAGCGTGGAGATCAATGGAGAATCGATCTCGGGGTCTAATAGATAGGTCAGGGAATAGGCAACATCTCCGGCGTCAAAGGTAGAGCCATCATGGAATGTGACCCCTTTGCGCAGGTCGAACCGCCAGATTGTGGCGCTAGCATTGCTGGACCACCGCAGGGCCAGGTCCGGAGCAGGCTCGTCGTCTGGGTTAGCACGTACCAGCCGACTGTAGAGAAAGTAGATAGTCGGGGTAAAGCGATTTGGATCAAACGGGTTGAGGTTTTCTGCACCGCCGTACTCCATGGCATGGGCTATACGAAAAGTTCCTCCGGCCGTTACGTTAACCGTGAAACCGGTCACCAACAGGAAAACTATGAGCTTCAGCAGCAAAAAAGGGTGCCCTGTGAAAATAAGAAGTTAAGTGTAACATGCTGACAGGGATACTGATCGGAGAGAAATAATGTTCAACAGGACAGGGTGCCTTACCTGGCTCTTGATGGTAGCGGGCTTGTACCCAGTACAGCCGCTGGTGTTTGCCGATGCATTGGAATTAGTGATACCAGAACAGGTGGGAATATCCAGCCGGCGGCTTGCCCGGGTTGAACAAGTCGCGCAGCGTTATGTGGATGAGCAAAGGGTACCTGGTATCGTCACGTTGATATCACGTCGAGGTCAGCCGGTGCAGTCTTCAGTACTGGGGCAGATGGGCTTGGATAATGATGCTCCTATGCAGTTGGATACGCTGTTTCGAATTTTCTCAATGACTAAGGCGATTACCGCTGTAGGGGCGTTGACTTTGTATGAGCAGGGCCATTTTCACTTGGATGACCCGGTTGAAAAGTTCATACCAGAATTAAAGCAGCTGAAGGTGTTTGAAAAGGGCGTCCTGGTTGAGGCCAGGACAGCAATGACCATGCATCAGTTGTTTACCCACATGTCAGGGTTAAGTTATGGCTATCGACGTGATCACCCTGTTGCTGAATTGATTCAATGGGACAATCCCGCGGTGAGCGCTAGCTCTGCCGAATTCATTGACAAGCTGGCACGTCTGCCGCTGCGTAATCATCCAGGGGAAGCCTGGGGATACAGTTTCGCAAGTGATGTTCTAGGTGTTGTGATAGAGCGAATAACGGGTTTGTCTCTGGCTGAATTTCTCAGCGTAGCGTTATTTGAGCCGCTTGGGATGATTGATACCGGCTTTGCCGTACCACCCGACAAATTGCATCGGTTGGCGTCCAGTCATTGGTGGGATGAAATCAACCAGGTGGTCAAACTCGTTCAAGAACCCTATGACCGTGAGCAGGCCTATCGGGTCAATGGTTTTGATTCCGGAGGTTCGGGTCTGATTTCAACGGCGCCCGATTATAGCCGCTTTCTTGAAATGTTAAGAAATGGTGGGCGCTACGGTGATAAACAGATATTAAGTCCTAAACTGGTCAGCTATATGGGTCAGGATCACCTGCCAGCATCGATTACGGATGCCAATGTCGGCCCGGACCATGATCGCAGCCTGGGGTTGGGTGGTGGGCATGGCCTTGGAATAGGGGTTTATATCGACCCGGTGCGCCGCGGTGTGCTTTCTTCCAAGGGAGAATTAGACTGGGGCGGTGTAGCCGGCACTATTTTTTGGCTTGACCCGCAGGAGGATGTCATTGTGGTGTCAATGATTCAACTGTTCGCATCGCCCTGGCGGTTAAGAGATGATTTGTCGGTAGCTGTCTACCAGGCACTGACCGAAATTGATGAATAAGATGGGTTGCCGTTGTCGTTGTCGTATGCAGAAAGTTGGCGTCATTGGCTCAAGCAAAGTCGCGCGCTGCCTGTCGGGAAGGTATTTTCAGCATCTGGTAGCGGCGCGCGGCTGCTTAAATTTAGGGCGGCTTAGGTTGCTCCTGTTGAAGTCCTTTTACTAGGCTCACACACATTAGTAACAGTAGTAGCCCAAACGGCAGGCCAATGGCCGTTGTCAGAGCCTGCAGCGAGTTCATGCCACCACCGAGCATGAGTGCTATGGCGACCAGGCCTGTCGTCGCGCACCAGAAAACTCGTTGCCTGGTAGGGGCATCGGTTTTACCTCCAGCAGTTAAGGTGTCGACCACCAGGGATCCTGAATCAGCTGATGTAACGAAAAACAGGGCGATCAGAAGAACGCAGGCCCCAGAGACTAATTGAGCAAACGGCAACCCCTCGAGCATTTTGAACAGCGCCAGCTCCGGTGGGGACTCAGCGACCCCTTGGTATCCCAGGTTGAGCAATTGTTCGAGTGCGACGCCGCCAAGTGTTCCCATCCAGATAAGGCCAATGATAGTTGGGATGATCAGGACCCATAGGACGAACTCCCTGATGCTGCGACCGTAGCTGATACGGGCGATAAACATCCCAACAAAAGGAGACCAGGAGATCCACCAGGCCCAGTAAAAGGTGGTCCAGCCATGCAGAAACAGGTCATCGGTGCGGCCGACCCAGTTACTTAATGCAGGCAGGTAATAAAGGTAGTCCATCGTTATGCTGCCGAAGTTGACTAGAATGACCTGGGTCGGCCCGGCAAAGAAGACAAATAGCAGTAATAGGGCAGCTAGCGCGAGATTGATTTCACTCAGGCGCTTGACTCCTTTATCGAGACCCAATATCACCGATACCAGTGCGATGGAGACTATCGCTATGATCAAGAGTACCTTGGTGCCATTGGTCGCATTGATATCAAACAGATAGGAAAGCCCGGCGGCAATCTGCTCAGACCCGATTCCCAGAGAGGTCGCCAGCCCAAAGACAGTTGCCAGCACGGCAACAATGTCAATGATATCTCCGAGCGGTCCCCAGACTGCCTTACCTAACAGGGGGAAAAAGGCCGAGCGCAGGGTCATGGGCATGGCGCGGTTAAAGGTAAAGTAGGCCAATGCCAGGCCCACTACGGCGTAGATCGCCCAGGCATGCAGGCCCCAGTGATAAATTGCCGCAGACATCCCTGCGGCACTAGCCCGCTCGATATCATTTGGGTCGATATTCAGTGGTGGGTTTAAGGTGTGGGTAACCGGTTCATGAACGCCATAGAACATAAGGCCGATACCCACGCCAGCTGCAAATAGCATAGCCAACCAGGAAGTGTATCGGTATGCCGGTCTGGCCTCGTCGCCACCAAGACGGATCCTGCCAAATGGAGAGAGCGCAATGGCGCAGCAGAAGATAATAAAAATATTAGCTGATATCAGGAAAAAGAAATCGAATTGGGTCGTCACCCAGCTTCGCAGTTCGATATAAAAGAGGCCCGAGGCCTCAGGGAAGGCAAGCGTGATTAGCACTAGGATTAAAGATAAGGCAGCGGAGACCATAAATACCGGGTTGTGAATATCCAGGCCGTAAACCTGGATATTATTTTCACCGATGATATGGCCGAAATTATCTGCCTGAGAAGAGCTGTCAGTGTTTGCTTTATTGTTGATGGCCTGTAACCTCTTGCTTGGATGAGTTTTAGACTAACACGACCGCAAGAGTTCTTCAGGTACAGGTAATTGTGCTCTTTAAACAGGGCTACAGGTAACGATTATTAGGTCGTGATTTGGTCGCACGACGGTGTCTAAATTGGGTAATCCTAAGCGGCGTTTTCCAACCGTCCGATTCTAGTCGTGCGCAAGCGTTGTCAAAGTCGTTTTGCAATACCATTTATAGAGCGCAGGTAAAATCCCCTAAAGGCCCTAATAATGGGGCTTTCAAAGCGATTTTGGAGGTTATTAATGGCCTCGAATTAAGCCTTGAAAAAGGTCAAAAAAAAATGATGGATGCGGACAGAAAAATCGGTTACCGTGCACGAAATAAGCGATATAGAACGCGTTAAAGCTGAGACTTGAGAGGAGACGTCGATAGCTCAGAAAAGGGAAAAAATTTTATAGCCTGACAGCTTAGAAAGGCTTGGCCTCCTGGACACAGGATTAATGGGTAGATGAGTCGATGACCGGCAGATCAACGAGAAGAAGTGGTGGACGCGAAGCCAGGAGAATATCCCGGGAAGTCAATATTGAGCAGGTCAGGCCGTTTATCGAGCGCAAGATACCCTACTATGAATTGCTTGATGATGCTGGTCTCGAGTTAATTGAGAAAAATGCCGATACGGTACTCGAGCAGATAGGTATAGATTTTAAGGAGTTTCCCCAGGCACTGGCGTTGTTCAAGGCAGCCGGAGCCGATGTTCAAGGCGATCGTGTCCGCTTTCCGCGAGGCATGTGCCGATCCATTATCCAGGATTCTGCTCCGGCTGAGTACGTCCAGCATGCCAGAAACCCGGAACGTAGTGTCACTATAGGTGGAGA
The DNA here is from genome assembly GCA_018666555.1 of Gammaproteobacteria bacterium. Lineage (GTDB taxonomy): Bacteria > Pseudomonadota > Gammaproteobacteria > Pseudomonadales > Azotimanducaceae > UBA9926. Next base: position 10,532 of record JABIZD010000088.1, on the reverse strand, counting down.
CCGAATGGTATTGGCGCCGGCCTACGGTTCACCCTTTATTCGTGACCTTGATGGCGAGCGACGTTACGCGACCATTGAGGATTTCCGCAACCTGGTCAAGCTTGCTTATATGAGTCCGGGTCTGCATCACTCTGGTGGCACAGTTTGTGAGCCAGTTGATGTGCCGGTCAATAAGCGTCACTTTGACATGATATACAGCCATATTAAGTATAGTGACAAGCCTTTTATGGGATCAGTTACCTCAGCTGAGAGGGCCCAAGATACGGTTGATATGGTCAAATTGGTTTTTGGTGAGGAGTTTATTCAGAGTAATACCGTATTAACCAGCTTGATCAACGTTAACTCGCCGATGACCTTCGACGCTACCATGCTGGGAGCGGCGACAGTCTATGCTGAAAATAACCAAGCCACTTTGATTTCTCCGTTCATACTGGCTGGCGCCATGTCTCCCGTGACGGTTGCTGGCACGGTCACCCAGATTCTGGCTGAAGCCCTGGCAGGGATGGCCTACATCCAATTAGTACGCCCGGGCGTGCCGGTGGTATTCGGTACTTTTGCTGCTGCAGTATCCATGCAATCCGGTGCACCTACTTTTGGCACCCCCGAACCCAGCAAGATCATGTATCTAGCCGCCTCACTGGCACGACGCCTGGGTGTGCCATTTCGATCCGGAGGGGGACTGTGTGGTTCAAAAATAGCCGATGCTCAGGCAGCTTATGAATCAGCTAACACCCTGCAGACAGCAGCGCTGTGTGGTGTCAATTTCATGTTACATGCGGCTGGTTGGCTAGAGGGTGGACTTACCGTCGGCTATGAAAAATTTATCATGGATCTCGACCAGGCCAATATGCTGCAGGTACTGCTGCAAGGCGTGGACCTGTCTGAAAATGAGCAGGCCATGAGCGCGCTTCATGAAGTAGGGCCTGGATCCCATTTTCTCGGCGCCAGTCATACCCAGGCCAATTTTGAAACGGCGTTTTATCGATCGACCGTAGCCGACAACAACAGTTTTGAACAGTGGCACCAGGAAGGCGGGCTGGATACAGCAGCCAGGGCAAATATAATTTGCCGGAAGATGCTGGACAGTTATCAGGCACCGGCCATGGAACCGGCTCTGGATGAAGCATTAATTGAATTCATCGGGCAACGTAAAGCACAGTTTGATGACAGGGATTATTGAAGGGTATTGGGATCAATAAATAGTTGGACAAGACATATTGAAGAAGGTTGTGATTCATGACAGAAGAAAATTATGACGATGAAGAGATCATTCTCTCGGAGCTAGATGACGAAGAACTGGTCCTGCAAATGCACGATGACCTCTATGATGGGATGAGAGAGGAGATCATAGAAGGAACCGAAATCCTCCTGGCTCGGAACTGGAGTGCGGAAAGAGTGCTCAACGAGGCACTGGTTGCAGGTATGACGATTGTCGGAGTTGATTTTCGTGACGGCATACTGTTTGTACCTGAGGTGCTGCTTGCGGCCAATGCCATGAAAGGCGGTATGGCTATTTTAAAACCTCTGTTGGTCGAAAGCGGTATTGAACCCATTGGCAAAATGGTCATCGGTACGGTGAAGGGCGATATCCACGATATTGGTAAGAACCTGGTTGGCATGATGATGGAGGGAGCGGGATTTGAAGTCGTTGATATCGGGATCAATAATTCGGTAGAGGATTATCTGGCCGCACTGGAAGAGCATAAACCAGATATTTTGGGTATGTCGGCTTTGCTTACCACGACGATGCCGTATATGAAGGTGGTTGTCGACGAACTGGTTCGTTTGAATATTCGGGATGACTACGTTGTGCTAGTCGGGGGCGCGCCTCTGAACGAAGAGTTTGGTCATGCGGTTGGCGCAGATGGTTATTGTCGAGATGCCGCTCAGGCTGCTCAGATGGCACCGTTGCTGCTGCACAATCGTCGTGCTTCCCGTGGCTGATCCAGTTCTTGTTATTGCCTGCGGTGCCCTGGCCAGGGAGATCCAGGCGCTAAAGCGAGTTAATCAATGGGATCATCTGCACTTACAATGCCTTGAAGCCAGCCTGCACAACAGGCCGGAGCAGATTACGGAGCGGCTGAGGAAGAAAATTCAGGCTCAGCGAGCCCATTACCAGAGGATATTCATTGGTTATGCCGATTGCGGTACGGGTGGGGCACTGGACCGCATGCTGCTGGAGGAATCACCTGAAGGTGAGATACAACGCCTGCCGGGAGCGCATTGTTATGAGTTCTATGCTGGCCATAGCGAATTCGCCGAATTACATGAAGCCGAGTTAGGAACCTTTTATCTGACTGATTTTCTTGCTCGGCATTTTCAATATCTGGTCATTGAAACGTTGCAGCTTGATCAGCATCCTGAGTTGCTAGAGATTTACTTTGCCGGCTATCGCAAGTTGGTTTATCTATCCCAGACGCAAGATAAAACCCTGTTGGGTTTGGCGAAGCAGGCGGCCCAGCGGCTCGAACTTGAATTTCAGCAGGTTCATGTCGGTTATGGTCTGTTGCAGACCAAGTTAAACCAACAGTTGGAGGGATCACGTGAGAGTCAAATGCACGTTCGTATACTGGCGTGATATTCCGTCTCAGGTGATTGTCCAGAGAGGTCGTGTCAGAGCTAAGGTATTGTTGAGTTCACGGTTTCAGGAGGCGGTTGATAGAGCTGCGATGCGAGCAGGTAAGGGCAGTAGTGATGCCTATTTATCTGAATGGCGTCGACAGACCGTATTCGAAGAAACACAAGAGAGTGCTGAAACCCTGGCCCAAGTTCATGCTGATAGGTTTGAGGCCGAGTTCACGGATGATGCCCTGCTCAGCCTGATAAAAGGTAAGGGTCAGGTAAAACAGTAATTGATTGATTTAATTCACCCGGTGACAAGAGGAATTAGAGTATGACGGAACTGATCTTGAGTTCGTCCTCAAAGGAAGTGCGGATGGGCTTCGGGCTTCCCTTTGTTGTTATTGGAGAGCGTATCAATCCGACTGGGAGGAAAGCCCTGGCTGCTGAAATGAAGTTAGGTGATTATAGTCGAGTTGAAGCTGATGCCCTTGCCCAGGTCGCCGCCGGTGCCCATATGCTCGATGTTAATGCAGGTATTCCCTTGGCTGACGAACCGGCTATGTTAAGAGCCGTGGTGCAACTGGTTCAGTCAGTCACCGATGTGCCCTTGTCTATTGATTCGTCCATTGTGGCTGCGCTTGAAGCCGGACTGTCTGTCTACCAGGGTAAACCGCTGGTGAATTCAGTGACAGGGGAAGAGGAGCGTCTCGAACAGGTTCTGCCATTAGTGGCCAAATACGGTGCTGCTGTGGTGGCCATATCCAACGATGAAACCGGAATTTCAGAAGATCCGGATGAACGCTTTAAGGTAGCTAAGAAGATTGTTGAAAGAGCAGCCGACTATGGCATTCCCAGAAGCGATGTGGTGGTAGATCCATTGGTGATGCCAATTGGGGCCATCAACTCTGCAGGCTTACAGGTGATGCACCTGGTGCGTCGCTTGCGAGATGAATTACAGGTCAACACCACTTGCGGTGCTTCTAATGTTAGTTTTGGTCTGCCTAATCGAAATGGCATTAATTCTGCCTTTTTGACCATGGCGATGGCCGCTGGAATGACCTCGGCTATTACCAGTCCATTGCATGCTGAAGTCATGCAGGCGGTATCAGGTGCTGATGTGATGATGGGCCATGATCCCAACTGCCAGCAGTGGATAAAGCGCTATCGTGATCCAACTGCTGTGCGCTCAGATCGTGCAGCGCGGGGCAGAGGCCGCCGCCGGCGTTAATGGCGGATAGGTAAAGTTTAAAGTGTGGGTGATTGTTTGGAACAAGACCAAAAAAAAATAGTATTTACGCCGTCGGGAAGGCGGGGTCACTTCCCCGTGGGAACCCGATTACTGGATGCTGCCCGTAGTCTGGGGGTAGACGTAGATTCCGTTTGTGGTGGTAGAGGTATTTGCGGCCGCTGTAAGGTGTTATGTACAGAAGGTGATTTCAGCAAACATGGAATCAGTTCAAAAGCTGACCATCTTTCGCCTGTAGGTGCGGTTGAGACGCGTTTTAGCGAGAAACGCACTCGTTTGCAAAGTAACCAGCGACTTAGCTGCCAGGCCCTGGTCACAGGAGATCTGGTGATTGACGTGCCGCCGGAAAGCCAGATGCATCGACAGGTCGTGCGCAAGCAGGCAGAACATCGAGATATCACTCTAGACCCTGCCACCCACTTGTATTACGTCGAAGTGAAAGCCGCTGAACTCGAAGATGCCCAGGGCGACCTGCAGCGTCTCTATGAGGCTTTGTCATTGGAGTGGGGTCTTGAGGACCTGAGCTGTGATCGCTCGGTGCTGCAGCACTTGCAGCAGGCATTAAGGCTGGGGCAGTGGCAGGTGACAGTAGCGGTTAATCAGGGTTCGTTCATCACGGCTATTTGGCAGGGCTATCATGAGCATATTTATGGCCTTGCACTTGATATCGGGTCGACGACTATCGCCGGCCATCTTTGTCACCTGGCGACCGGCGACGTGGTTGCCACAAGTGGCATTATGAACCCGCAGATTCGTTTCGGTGAGGATTTGATGAGTCGGGTGTCCTACCTGCTGATGCATCCAGAAGGTGGGCTAGAAATGACATCGGTGGTACGCGAAGGCATCAATGATTTAATTGCCAGCGCTGCTCTAGAGGCAGGAATCGAAAAAACCGACATCCTTGAAATCAGCATTGCGGCTAATCCGATCATGCACCACTTATTTCTCGGCTTGAGTCCAGTGGAATTAGGTTCGGCGCCGTTTGCTTTGGTGACTGACCAGGCACTGAATATAGCCGCTCGAGAGGCTGGCCTGGATATTAATGCCGGCGGTCAGATCTATGTGTTGCCCTGTATTGCAGGTCACGTCGGAGCAGATGCCGCTGCCATGGTACTTGCTGAAGCGCCACAGAAGAATAAGGGCGTTTCTCTGGTGGTGGATGTAGGCACCAATGCTGAGATTATTCTCGCAAATGAGGGCAAGCTGCTGGCCTGTTCCAGTCCAACAGGGCCGGCATTTGAAGGCGCACAGATAAGTTGTGGCCAACGTGCTGCGCCTGGCGCCATTGAGCGCGTCAGGATAGACCCGGACACACTGGAGGTTCGTTTTCGGGTGATTGGTTCAGAACTCTGGTCAGATGAATCAGCTTTTGCTGCCTCCATAGCGGATTTTGGCATCACCGGAATTTGTGGCTCCGGCATCATAGAGGCGGTTGCCGAGATGTTTCTCAGTGGGGTACTCAGTGAGGATGGGGTCATTGATGGCACTGTTAGTGAGAAAAGCGCGCGCGTATTCGAGGACGGACGAACCTGGTCATTCATGCTCGATGAAGGCGAACAGAAAATAATTGTAACCCAGAATGATGTCAGGCAGATTCAGCTTGCCAAGGCGGCATTGTATGCAGGGGTTAAGTTGCTGCTGGATCGGGAAGGGGTTGATAAAGTCGACCGGATCCGTTTGGCGGGTGCATTTGGCAGCCATATTGATATCAAATATGCCATGGTTCTCGGCTTGATTCCGGATTGTGAACTGGCCGCAGTTTCATCAGCGGGGAATGCGGCCGGGACAGGGGCCCGGATCGCTTTGCTTGACCGGTCGGCTCGGGTAGAGATAGAAGCGCTGGTCAAAGAAATCGCTAAAATAGAAACAGCCATTGAACCTAAATTTCAGGGCTATTTTGTCGACGCCATGGCATTCCCAAACAAGCAGGATGATTTCCCGAATTTGTTTGCTCAGGTCAGCAGGCCTGCTGTCAAAGCATCTTCGGCTAATAGATCAGGTCGCCGAAGTCGTCGTCGCAGTAGACCGACGACTTGAGGTAACGATGTAGAGGTTTGAATTGACTGGGCGGTGGTTATAACCAGAACAATGAGGTGAAGATGTGAACATGAAATCTCGGGCTAAGGTAGTTGTCATCGGTGGCGGTGTGGTTGGCGTCAGCGCCTTGTATCATCTTGCAAAAAAAGGCTGGGGTGAGGACGTCGTACTGCTGGAAAAGGCCGAGCTTACCTCGGGGTCTACCTGGCATGCAGCCGGTCTGTTACCGCTGTTTAATATGAGTTACAGCGTCGGTCAGATTCATAAGTATTCGGTCAACCTGTACCAGCAATTGGAAGCTGAAACTGGCCAGGATGTTGGCTTTCGGCAGGTCGGCAATCTGCGCTTAGCCATGAATGACGATCGTATGGATGAGTATTATCAGTACGCGGCAACGGCTCGAACCATTGGCATTAATGTCGAATTTCTGACTCCAGCAGAAATACATAAGCTCTGGCCTTTGTGCAATCCAGAAGGATTAGTCGGCGGCATCTACCATCCTGATGATGGTTATATCCAGCCAGCAGACCTGACTCAGGCCATGGCTAAAGGAGCCCGAGCGAGGAATGCCACCATCTACCGTAATGTGGCTGTCGAGGCCATTGAACGTGGTTTTTCTGATAACTGGATTGTTAGAACCCGGCAAGGTGATATCAGTTGTGAACACGTGATATCGGCGACAGGAAACTATGCCCGGCAGACGGGGGCTATGGTGGGTCTGGATATCCCAGTGATTCCTGTTGAACACCAGTATATCGTCACTGAGCCTCATCCAGAATTACAGGCCAGACAGGCCCAGTCGGCGCCTGAACTTCCGGTGCTGCGTGAATCTGACGGTTCGTGGTATTTACGTGAGGAAAACGGAGGGTTTATCCTAGGGCCTTACGAAAAAGGGGCGCCAGCCTGTTATGTGGATGGCCCTGATCCGCGCGCTGAATACGAACTCTTCCAGGAAGATCTGGACCGGCTGGCACCGCATATTGAGGCTGCCATGGCACGCGTGCCGGCATTTTCAGAAGTTGGCATCAAGCAGGTATACAATGGTGCCATCGCCTATACGCCGGATGGTAACCCGATCGTCGGGCCTGCCTGGGACAAGGAAAATTACTGGTTAAGTGAAGGTCACAGCTTCGGCATTACGGCTGCCGGGGGTGCAGGTTGGCAGTTAGCAGAATGGATCGTCGAGGGCGAGCCCAGCATCGATATGCTCGGTGTCGAGCCGAGAAGGTTTGGTGACTATGCCAATAAGGATTATCTGCTTGAAAAAAATGAAGAAGCCTATGCCAGCGTATTTGTTATTCATTATCCGGATGAAGAGAGACCCGCGGCAAGGCCGCTGCGGACCGCACCTTGCTACGACAGGTTGAAAGCCATGGGCGCGGTGTTTGGGCAGAAATTTGGCTGGGAAAGAACCAATTGGTTTGCTGCTAACGGCGAAGTCGCCGAGGATCACTGGTCGTTTAGAAGGTCCCGGTGGTTCGAATCTGTCAGGCAGGAGGTTAACAATGTAGTTAATCATGTTGGCCTGCTGGATATGACGGCCTTTGCCAAATGCCGGGTATCCGGACCGGGCGCCGAAGCCTTTCTAAATTATTTCGTTGCTAATCGGTTGCCGAAGAAGCAGGGCGGAATTGGCCTTTGCCATGCTCTGAACAGGCGCGGTGGTGTGCATTCAGAGTTTACCATTATGAGGGAGTCTGCTGATTGCTTCTATCTGGTGTCGGCTGGAGCCATGCAGCGGTTAGACCACGATTATTTGTGTAAACACATGCCGAGCGATGGCTCAGTGCAATTCACCCAGTTAACTTCCAGTATCGGTGTTCTGGTGGTAGCAGGGCCTAAAGCGCGGCTGCTCATGGAGCGAGTCTCGAAAGCAGATTTTTCAGATAAACGCTTTCGCTGGTTGACAGGTCAGGAGATCGTAGCCGGTGGTGTCTCGGTTAATGCACTGAGGGTTAACTTTGTTGGTGAGTTAGGCTGGGAATTACATCACCCGATTGAGTATCAGAACAAGCTTTTTGATGCGCTTTTCGAGGCAGGGGAAGATCTTGGTCTAAAACCCTTTGGTATTCGTGCCATGGATTCCATGCGGATGGAGAAATCATATCGAATTATAGGTACGGAACTGTCGATTGAATACTCAGCCTTTGAATCGGTTCTGGATCGCTTTGTTAACCTCGGGAAAGGCGATTTTCTGGGTAAACAGGCTTTATTGGAACGGCAATCGAAAGGTCTTCAAAGCCAGCTCGTTACGTTGGTGATTAAGGATGTAGTTGATGCGGATGCACTGGGTAACAATGCCCTGCTCAGGGAGGGTCAATTAGTTGGCAGGGCTACCAGCGGAGGATTTGGCTTTAGAGTTAATGAATCGCTGGCAATGGGCATGGTTGAACCGGCTTTTGCCCAACCCGGTACCGAGATGAGCATTGAAATACTTGGGCAGAATTACCCGGCTGTCGTGGTCGAGGAGAGCCCTTATGACCCTTTAAACCGACGCCTGCGAATCAGCGATGTAGTTGCAGAGTGATGATATGAAGGCTGTAATATACCGATGCTAAACCGGCAGGCTGAAAACATGATCAGGCAGGCACCATCGTCAGCAGGCAGGCACCATCGTGAGTAGGCGTTATTCTGCATTTTCGTTGTTTGCCAATGCCCTGAATTATAACAGGAAGTGGCCGCGAGTCTGGCGGAACCCAGAGCCTAAAGCCAGCTACGATGCTATTATTGTTGGCGGTGGCGGGCATGGCCTTGCCACCGCCTATTATTTAGCCAAGGAACATGGTTACCGGAATATAGCCGTGCTTGAAAAAGGCTGGATCGGCGGCGGTAATACCGGCAGAAATACCACGATCGTGCGTTCCAACTACCTGTGGACGGAAGCTTCGCTGTTGTACGAAAAGTCAATGAAGCTTTGGGAAGGCCTCAGTGCTGATCTTAATTATAATGTGATGTTCAGTCAGCGCGGTGTTTATAATCTGGGTCATTCGCTCCAGGATATGCGCGACATAGAACGCAGGGTGGCTGCGAATCAGTTAAATGGTATTGATGCGCAGGTGGTCAGCAGGCAACAGCTGACTAAAGCTATCCCAGGCTTGAATACCGCGGCTACTGCCCGTTACCCCATTTTAGGCGCATCATTGCAGCCACGTGCCGGGGTCGCCAGGCATGATGCTGTTGCCTGGGGTTACGCCCGTGCGGCGGATGCGCTCGGCGTCGATATCATCCAGCAGTGTGAAGTCACTGGTTTTGATATGCAGGCAGGGCAAATACGCGGGGTTAGAACCAGTCGTGGTGATATTGCAGCTAATAAGGTGGCTGTTGTAGTTGCCGGGCATGCCAGTGTGCTTGCCGGTTACGCGGGGTTTAGACTACCGCTGGAGAGCCATCCATTGCAGGCATTTGTCTCAGAACCACTAAAACCAGTGCTCGATACCGTGGTGATGTCGAATGCGGTTCATGGTTACATCAGTCAGTCCGATAAAGGTGAGCTGGTAGTCGGTGCTGGCATTGATTCGTATATTGGCTATGGCCAACGAGGAAGTTTTCAAACCATTGAACACGCTTTGCAGGCGATAATTGAGCTATTCCCTGCCTTTAGCCGAGTCAGAATGTTACGCATGTGGGGAGGGATAGTGGATGTCAGTCCTGATGCCTGTCCTATTATCGGCCCGACTCCGGTTAAAGGCCTTTATTTTAATTGTGGCTGGGGAACCGGAGGTTTCAAGGCTACACCCGGTTCAGGCTGGGTATTGGCCCACACCATGGCCCATGATCAAGCCCATGAGCTTAATGCCCCCTTCAAATTGGAACGTTTTGCCAGTGGCGCTTTAATAGACGAGCATGGTGCCGCAGCAGTCGCGCACTAGGTAAACAGGAGTAAGTTAGATGTTACTGATTAAATGTCCCTGGTGTGGCTCCAGGGCAGAGACAGAATTCAGCTGTGGTGGCGAGGCAGATATCAGCCGGCCAGTGGAACCGGCTTCCTTGAGTGATGAGGCCTGGGCAGATTATCTTTTCATGCGCAAAAATACTCGAGGCTGGCATCGTGAACTTTGGAACCATAGCCAGGGCTGTCGTCAATGGTTTGTGGTGGAAAGAAACACGGTTACTTACCAGGTCGCCGGTAGCTCGAAACTGGTGAGCCCAGCGACGCCGACCCTCCAGGATAATGAAAGCCGTGCAGACTAAGCGATTATTGACAGGCGGGCGAGTCGATAGAACTCAACCGATAGAATTCCGCTTTGATGGTAAGCGCTATCAAGGCTTTGTTGGCGACACCCTGGCCTCGGCATTACTGGCTAACGGCGTAAACATTGTGTCGCGCAGTTTCAAACTGCATCGCCCGCGGGGAATTCTCGCCGCCGGAACCGAAGAACCTAATGGCATCATGCAGATTGGCCGTGCTGGTCATGCTCAGCCAAACCCGAGAGCCACTCAGGTAGAGCTCTTTGATGGCCTTGAAGCTCGCTCTACCAAGGGCTGGCCCAGTGTTAATTTTGATGTTGCCCAGGTAAATGATGTTTTCAGTCGATTGCTCGGGGCGGGATTTTACTATAAGACGTTTATGTACCCGAGGTTCTTGTGGCGCTTCTATGAACGCTTTATTCGTGCCGCAGCGGGATTTGGTAACGCACCTGACCGGGCTGATCCGGACCGCTATGAACATAGCAACGCCCACTGCGAT
>JABIZD010000163.1 GCA_018666555.1 Gammaproteobacteria bacterium | reverse complement strand
CTGGGGACCGATTACTCAGCCATGTTAGCGAGCCTTAATGGCATTGAATCCGTTAGTCTTGTGCCTATGTCAACAATGGATGATTGGGTCCGCGCTGGCGAGACCATCAGCGACATTGAGTTAGACCAACGCATCAGCCAGGTAACAGCCGACAGTCTTGCGGATATTCTGTTTACCTCCGGTACTACCGGTTTACCCAAGGGCGTCATGTGTAGTCACGGCCAAAACATCCGCGTATTCCAGACCTGGGCTGCTGGTGTGACCCTTGGCAGCGATGATGAATATCTCATCGTTAATCCCTATTTTCATTCTTTCGGCTATAAAGCCGGATGGCTGTCAGCCCTGATTAAAGGGGCAACGGTCTACCCTGTTGCCAGCTTTGATATCGACCAGGTGCTGGCGCTGATCGAGCAGCACAGTATTACTTTCCTACCAGGTGCTCCGACCATCTTCCAGAGCCTGCTCAGTCATCCACAAAAAAATATCTATGATCTGTCCACGCTTCGCTGCGCAGTAACCGGAGCTGCGTCGATTCCAGTGCAACTGGTTAAGGATATGAAGCATCTGCTCGAATTCCAGGAAGTCTATACTGCTTACGGATTGACGGAATCGACCGGCGTAGTCTCCTTATGCCAGTCCGGTGATGATTTTGAAACCATCGCCAATACCTCAGGCAGACCCATGCAGGACGTTGAGGTACAAATCACCAGCCCTGCCGGTGTAGCCTTGGAAGCCGGTCAGACAGGAGAGATCTGGGTGCGAGGATTCAACGTTATGCAGGGCTATCTCGATGACTTGGAGGCAACCCAGGAAGCCATAACCCCTGATGGTTGGCTTAAAACCGGCGATATCGGCACCCAGGACGAACAGGGCTATCTGAGCATTACGGATCGAGTCAAAGACATGTACATTTGCGGTGGATTCAATTGCTACCCCGCTGAGATTGAAAACAGCCTGTTAAGTCACCCGGATATTACCGATGTTGCTGTACTGGGAGCAGTCGATGAGCGCCTCGGTGAAGTCGGCTACGCCTTTATAGTTGCCAGGGACGGGGCAACACCGGATGAGGCTGAAATCATCGCCTGGTCTCGCCTGCAGATGGCTAATTTCAAAGCGCCTCGATACATCAGTTTTGTCACTGTCCTACCCAGGAATGCATCCGGGAAAGTACAGAAATATTTACTCAAGCAACAAATGGAAAAACCATGACAACGATTCGCGTTACCGATAGAGATGGCCAGCAACATACCCTTGAGGCCAGTAACGGCAGCATCTTAATGGAAACTCTCAGGGATGAGGGCATGGGGGTTGCCGCTATCTGTGGTGGACAGTGCGCCTGCGCCACCTGCCACTGCTTCATTGACCCGGCCTGGTATGACCAACTTGAGTCAGCTGCTGCTGAAGAAGCGGAACTGCTTGAGTTTCTCGATTTTCATGAACCCGGTCGGTCCAGATTAGCTTGCCAGGTAATTATTACAGATCAGCTTGACGGCCTGTTACTGACCGTTTCTCCGGAAGAATAATCTAATTAAAACAGGATGATAGGAAGCTAACCTTAATATCAGTTTAAATTTCTCTGGCGGTTTATAGGGTAAGGTACTATTTGAATTAACGATTATCCAGAAGAAGTAACTTCCTATGATTGATCTTCAAGAAGTTATTTTTATTGCGCATACCATCAAGGAATAACATTCACTGATTGCAACGCAAGAAGTTATTTCGTCAACACATCACCCCAAAGAAATCACCCTCGCTGACTACAGATTAATAAATTTCTAATTACCGCTTAATCAGAAGAAGTAACTTCCACCATTTGCGACCAGAACGGATCCGGTGCACATGCTAGAGGCATCACTGGCAAGCCAGCTCACCGCCTGGGCAATTTCATTAGGCTCAGCCATCCTTCCCAGCGGTATGGCATTTTCCATATCCTTGATCCATTGCTCCGGTATGCCATTCATAATCGGGGTATTAGTCGGACCTGGTGCAACCGCATTGATACGAATTTGACGGCTGCCTAATTCGCGGGCGAGTGCCCGGGTCATCCCAATCAACGCTGCTTTACTGGTCACGTAGTGCACTGGGCCTTCTCCAGATTGCGCCGCGGTTGATGCAATGCTGATGATCGATCCCTTGATACCGCTACGCACCATGGACCTGACAGCCGCCCTAGTGCAGTAAAAAGCCCCATCCAGATTAACCCCCATTACGCCCTGCCAGCCTTCATCTTCCATGAAAATAAGATGATCAACATGGGTTTTGGCTTCGCCGCCGGCGGCTAACTCGTCGTTACGTTGCGCCATTAACTCATACATCTGATCGCTACCATCTCCGGCAGCCCGGCCGGTACCGGCATTGTTCACCAGAACACTGATTGCTCCCAGTTCTGCCTCTATTTCGGCAAAAGCGCTGTTTACGGCGGCACTATCACTGACATTACAGGCTATCGCCATACCCTCACCAGTTAAACCTGAGACGGTCTCTGCAAGGGCGTCAGCATTCAAATCCAAGACTCCAACCCGGGCGCCGAGCTCAGACAGGCGCTGCGAAATAGCTCGGCCCATACCCTGTCCTGCCCCGGTTACCACGGCAACCTGCCCCTGTAAAATCTGCTCTTGTGTCATTATCAACTCCTGTAATTGTTGCTGCACTTAAATAGGCTGTAACCGTTTTCGCTGATCAGCTTTCCGGTGGTGGCGGAACCACTAACTGGGCCGCTTTACCACCATCAATGGATAAGCAAACACCGGTAACATAACTGGCCTCATCAGAGAGTAAAAAACAGGCCACGGATGCGACCTCATCTGGATGTCCGAGTCGATTCATTGGCACACCACCAGCGACGGCTTCGGTGTAGCCAGGAATCCCTCCTAAGGCATCCACTGTTGCACCTGTGGAGATAACGCCAGGTGCAATGACATTAATCCTAACGTTAGCAGCTGCTGCTTCCATGGCTGCACATTTAGAAAAATGAATCAGGGCCGCTTTTGAAGCTGAATAGGCAGCCATATTATCAATCGCCAGAAGCCCGTTAATAGACGCCACATTGACGATAGCGCCCTGACCTTGCTCCTGCATCAGTGACATTGCTGCTCTCGTACTGACAAAAGCGGCATCAACATTGACTCTGAAATCCTGCTGAAAGGCTTGAAGTTCTGTCACTGCAATAGGGCTCCAACCCACATGCATAGCATTATTAACCAGCAGATCAAAACGGCCATGTTGCGCATGGGTTTTCTTAATCAACGCCGCCAGCCCCATGGAATCTTCCACATCAAGCACAGCGGGCGTACATCGATCGCCGAGCCTATCTGCAGCAGCCTTGAGTACATCAGGGCGTCGACCACAGATGACGATATGAGCTCCTTCGTGAATCAAACGTTGCGCAATAGCATAGCCAATTCCTTCGCTTGCCCCTGTTACCAGGCCAACCTGACCCAAAAATCTTTCCATCTCTACTTCCCATATTCGCAATTTATATGTAGTCTATCTGCGCAAAGTGAATATTAACAGACTAATTATGTTCTAATTGCACACATTGGAGGCATATTGACTACCGACATTGAAAAACAATACCGAGTCCATGAAACCTCTATAGGGGGTCATTCGTATCGCGTCTTTGAGGATAACCACACCCATCTAGCTGAACTCTATGGCTGCTTTACCGAATACGCCGATAGCGAACTGGTCGTTTTTCAGAACCAACGCTTGAGCTACGCCCTAGTTGGGGTCAGAGCAGCCCGGTTGAGCCTCGCGCTTAGCAACCAGTATGACATCCAGGTCGGCACTCGCATTGGCATTGCTTTAGCTAATTCACCGCACTGGTTGACTGCCTTTATCGCTGTCTCCGCAATGGGTGCGACCCCTGTTTTGATTAACGCCAGAACCACGCCTGCCGATCTTACCTATTGCCTTGAATCAACGGACTGCAAGCTCTGGTTTGGCGACGTCGCCAATCCTACTGCTGTACCTTGCCTGACTAGCACGGACATGGATCTGGTTGCTGCAGATCAAAATTCGCCAGCGCTACCCATGATAAAACGCGAACCTGAGGACGAAGCCATCCTCATTTTCACCAGTGGTACCACTGGCAGGCCTAAAGCGGCCATCCTGACCCATTTGGGTGTCCTCACAGCCCTGAAGACGATCGCTTATTCCAGCGCCCTTATCACTCTGGACATGGCCCGGCAATACAATATGGATTATGAAACCATTGCCAAGCTGAAACCATCACCTGTGACATTATTAATTTTCCCGTTGTTTCATGTCAGTGGTTGCCATGCTGTATTTCTATCAGCCCTGTTACAGGGCGGGAAGCTGATTCTGATGGAAAAATGGAGTCCCACGGCTGCACTGCAATTGATGCAGGACGAAAAAGTGACGGCGTTCCCCGGCGTGCCCACCATGCACTGGGACCTGTTACGTCTGGAACAACGCCAGTCGTATGATTTGTCGAGCCTCACCAGCCTGTCCGTCGGCGGCCAGGGCACCCCGCCTGCTCTACTCTCTGCAATCCACGCCGCTTACCCTCAGGCTGTAATTGGCACCGGATATGGCATGACCGAAGCCAATGGAACTGTAACCTTGGCCGTGGGAAACCGGTTCCTGGAAAACCCACGCTCGGCAGGTGCACCAATATCGCTAATAGACACAGAAATACGAGATGATGCAGGCAGTCAGGTCAGCACCAACAGCATCGGCGAAATCCATGTTCGCGGCTCGACTTTAATGGCCGGGTACGCTAACAGTGACGTTAATCCATTTGATGAAAACGGCTGGTTTGCTACCGGTGATATCGGTTATCTGGATGCCGACAATCAACTCTATATTGTTGACCGCCGCACTGACATGGTGATATCCGGAGGTGAAAACATCTACTGCGCCGAGATAGAGCAGACGATTGACCTGCATCCGGCTGTCATGGAATCTGCCGCCATTGGCCGTCCTGACGAAAGACTCGGAGAAAAACTCATCGTAGTGGTCGTACCCCTGCCTGGAAGGACTGTCAGTCCTCAGGAAGTTCTCGACCTGTGTAGTGAGCACCTGGCAAAAAATAAAATCCCCAAAACCGTGCTGATCAGGACAGACCCGCTGAACCGGATCGCTTCCGGTAAAATCAATAAACGCATGATCAGGCAAGAGCTTGAGCAGTCAGAACCCGCATCACAGGGAGGACAACAGTGAATCAGCGCAACGATATCGGAGTGGTGGATTTGATGATGGGTATTCCTGTCAGCGAAAATAATGAGGAGTGGTATAACAGCTTTCTACCCTTGCTTAAGGACAAGGAAAGTATCGAGCAGTTCAAAATGCCGGCGCAATACCTGTTCCAGGATATCCCTCAACTCGAGAAAACCGACGATTACGTCACCTTTTTAGTCAGCGAGATGGATAAGTATGGTATTGACCTGGCTATGGTCGGCTACTTCGAAGGCTCTAAGGCCGCTTTAGCCGCTAAACAGCATTATCCACAGCGGTTTCTGTTTGATCTCCCTGTTGATCCCAATGGCGGGATGGCTACAGTGCAGGCGATCCGTCGGGCGCACACCGAGTTTGGGATCAACGCTGTGAGCTGTTTCCCATGCGGTTGCAACCCACAAGTACCCATCAATGACAAACGCATGTGGCTCATCTATGGAGCCTGCTGCGACCTTGATCTACCGATACTGGTCAATGTTGGCGTACCCGGACCCCGCGTGCCAATGGACGCGCAAAGAGTGGAATTGGTGGACGAGGTCTGCTACCACTTTCCTGATCTTAAGTTCGTTATGCGGCACGGTGGAGAACCCTGGGAAAATCTGGCTATTAAACTCATGCTGAAATGGCCAAATCTCTACTATTCGACTTCAGCCTTTGCCCCCAGGCATTATCCTCAGGCCATTGTTGACTACGTCAATAGTCGAGGGGCTCATAAGATTATGTATGCAGGCTACTACCCAATGGGGCTGACGCTGAAAAGGATTTTCAGCGAACTCGATCAGGTTTCATTTAAATCAGAGGCAATTCGGCGAAATTTTCTCAGCGACAATGCTCGTCGTGTCTTTAAGTTACCTGGCCTGGAATCGGGGTAGACTAGAAGGTATTACTGATTAGCTAAGCACGCTGGGCAGCTAAAAAAAGCCTCGTTATTAGCAAATGCTGATAATGACTTAAACCTACAATAGAACCACACAGCCCTGGAGATGACATGACAAAAACTGCCGACCTGCTTGATTCGCGAACAGATCCGGTACTGGTCTGGGACCAGCTTAAAAACCTGGCCCCAGAAGAACTGATTCAATGGCGGGTTGCACCATTGAACACAGGTCAATCGGCGGCCCAAAGAAACATCGATTTACCCATCCCTTTTGGCTGGTTTGCCATCTGCTACAGTGATGAACTGCAGACAAGCGAAGTCAAACCCTTCCATTATTTCGATAAAGAGCTGGTGGCCTGGAGAGGAGAAGATGGAAGTGCCAGAATCCTGGATGCCTATTGCCCCCACCTTGGTGCACATATGGGTTATGGTGGCAAGGTAGACGGCAATCATCTGCAGTGCCCTTTTCACGCCTGGCGCTGGAATGGCGAAGGTTCAGCGGTTGAAATCCCCTATTCAAAATCTATCCCCCCTAAAATGAGAAAGCCGGACTGCGACCGAAGCTATCCTACCCGGGAGGTAAACGGCTTTGTCTGGGCTTGGTACCATCCTGACAACACAGAACCACTGTACGAAGTGCAGACCTTCGCAGAAATTGGCGACCCGGCCTGGTCGGACTATGAAAAACATGAGTGGATTGTGCGCGGTCCAATCCAGACGATCGCCGAAAATGGTGCTGACAGTGCCCATTTTCAGTTTATTCATGGCGTTGCCAACAGTCCAAACTATGATATTACATTCGATGGTCATCGGCGCAGTGCAGAGGTGCGTGCTAAAATGGGCACCCCGCGCGGCCTGGTCGATGGCACCATCGCCTATGGTGTTGATGGATCAGGACAACCCTGGACCCGTTTTAGCGGGATTTGCGAAACCCTGCTGATTACCGGTGTCACACCGATCTCAAAGGATCTCACCCATTTACGGTTTGCATTTACGCAGTTAAAGAGCGACCGAGATGGTGAAAACGGAGGGGTCGCAAGAGCGATCATTAAGGATATCTGTAAGCAACTGGACCAGGATAAAGTCGTTTGGGACCGGCAGCGCTACGTTGAACAACCGCCCTTGTGCGCAGGAGATGGTCCTATTAATGATTTCCGAGACTTTTTCCGGCAGTTCTACGCAGGCAGCCAATGGGATAAGTACCGTGACTCTGCCTTGAAAAGAAGTATTTCACGCTAGACTGACCAGCATGAAATACGATTATATTATCGTTGGCGGTGGATCGGCAGGTTGTGTGCTTGCAAACCGGTTAAGCACCCTGCCGAGCAATCGAGTATTGCTACTTGAAGCCGGTAGATCGCATCGTCATCCCCTGATCAACATTCCCCTCGGCTACGGCAGCACCACGGCTTCACCGACTTTTGCCTACCAGTTTAAATCAGAACCCGATATCGGTACTAACCTGCGACAACATCATCTACCTCGAGGGAAATGCCTGGGTGGCAGCTCATCCATCAATGGCATGATCTATATCCGCGGCCAGGCCAGAGATTTTGATCTCTGGGCGCAGGCAGGTGCTACCGGCTGGGACTGGTCATCGGTGAAACCATACTTCGTCGCCAGCGTCGATCAGTCACGCGGCCAGAGCCAGTGGCACAGTACTAAAGGCCCGTTGCGGGTAGAGGATATTAAATTCAAACTGCCCGTCTGTGATGCACTCATCGAAGCAGGGATAAGTGCGGGTCTTGCTTACAATGAAGACTTCAACAGTGCTGACCAGGAAGGTATTGGCTACTACCAGACTACCATGCGTAATGGTAGGCGCTGGTCGGCTGCTAATGCCTATCTGGACCCTATCAAAAACCGGCATAACCTTACTATCAAAACCCTGACGCCAATTGATCACATTAAATTTGACAACAACCGAGCCATTGGCGTGGTTGCCAATGGGGAGGAAATCATTGCTGAAAAGGAAGTGATTGTCTGTGCTGGCGCATACAGTTCACCTCAACTACTCCAGGTCTCCGGTGTGGGCCCTAAATCAATTCTTAGCCACCTTGATATCAAGCCGATAGCGTATCGAGAACAGGTCGGTGAAAACCTCCAGGATCATGCTGGGCCACCGATGGCATGGCGCCTGAAACATCACTGGGATAGCGCTAACAAGGAACTGAACCCATTAGGGCTAATTCGTAATGCTATTACCTATGTGCTGACCCGATCAGGTGTGCTGAGTATGCCTGCGGCGGCGGTGGGAATATTTGCACGCAGCAATGAACATATTTCCAGGCCTGACCTGCAGTTTCATTGCCTGCCAGTGAGCGGTCGAGATTCAGATGAACCGAGCCAGCAACAAGTGGACGCGTTCCCTGGATTTACCATTATGCCTTACCTGATGCAGCCAAGGTCCAGAGGTAAGGTCATAGCAAAATCACCGGACGTACAGATAGACCCGAGCATTGAAGTCAATTATTTTGCCGACGAACAAGACCTTGAAGCGGTAGTCAGCGGTATGCGCCTCGCCCAACGCCTGGTGGAAACGGAGCCTTTTGCAGCACGGGTAAGCGAACGTATACGCCCCCTGGCTGATGTAGCCACTGATGCAGACTATGCGGCCTATGCCAGGGACCACGCCCATACCGGTTATCATCCCGTAGGAACCTGCCGTATGGGAAGCGATGCGGAGGCCGTGGTCGACCCGGAATGCCGAGTCTATGGCACTCAGAGCCTGAGGGTGGTCGATGCCTCGGTCATGCCATCCCTGGTTTCAGGAAACACCCATGCCGCTACTGTTATGATCGCTGAAAAAATTGCTGCTGGGATCACTCATCAGGAACCCTTCGATAACCTTTGAGCGCCTTTTACAAACAGACCTTTATGTTTAAACTATTTATAGAAGCGTTTGTATAAAGGCCTTTGGATAAAAGCGTTTGTATTAAACGCGTTTGTATAAAAGCCGTTTTGTAAAAAACTTGCATAACCGGCCCTTGTATTAAAGACAATTGGGGTGATCACCTTATCGGCAACTGAGCGTTGCCTTGCTGCTAGTCCTTGATTAATAACTGGCCCTGGGCCTGTAGATACCAGATTGGCGAGCTCCAGGCACGTTCCTGGATAACCGGCGAATAAAACGGCTGCTGTTCAGGGTCCAGGCAACACTTACCGTAAACATCACCTGAGGAACCCAGCTTATCGGCTGCCTCCTGATTGGCCTGTTCAGCCTGAACCGCACAATCAGCAGCGAACGGGTTAACGCCCGCAGTCTGGCACTGCCGGGTTGACCAGCGACAGGTCGGATTCTCGACCACCCGAGCATAGTAAAATGCTGGCACATCTGGATCGAATTCAGGATCCTGCCAAACCGTACATAATTGATTTTCGCCACGACCGATACGCTGACAGTTATTGGGATCAACACCAGCCCCATTGTCAGCATCACCAGCCACATCAATAACCCGCTCATGTGACTGCCCGGCAGTGTCAACCCAGCCTTTTATAATCTGGATTCGCTGCAGATCTGTTCCAGGATTACCGGGGATGCCGGGATCTTTCTGAGCCGAGACAAAGAATTTCAAGGGTGACTGAACCGCATCAAGGCTACCTCCCATGGGAACGCCCTGGTGATAGGCCTTGGTTACGGCCTGGGGATCAGAACAGGCATTATTATCCAGCTCAGTACCGGCGAAGAATCTCAGTATCGGTCGGGTTCCACTGGTGGCATAGGTCTCCTTGCGCCGTATAGCCGAAAAAATAGCATCTCGAGAGTTCTCTTCGGCCCAGACTACGGCATGCCCACCAGGATTGGAATAAAAGTGATCCTGTACGTTTCTAAAACCACTATCGCGTCTGCCAAGGTGGCCGGTGAAATTATCTTCCCGGGTCGCGCCCGGGGTCGCGCTATGGGTATCGGTAGAGCCGATTACCCCCATGACAAAAGGGTTGGTACCCGTGTCCCGGCCCAGCACTAGACCATCCTTGTAGACGTTTCTTACCATATTTCGCCGGCCAAAATCCGACAGGTCTATCAGCTTGGCTCTGTCGGTATGGACAACACCGTTGACAGTGCCGAGCATCCCCAGGTTATCCCCCGGGACCTGCTCAAAGCTGCATAGTTCATCTTCGGTAGACAGACCGGCCTGCCGGCTACGATCCCAACGGCATTCAGAGGCGCCTTTGTGCTGTATCAGCTCGACAACCGGCTCAAAAAATAACCGGTCGTTGAGCTCCTCCTCCGACTCAGGGTCCCGAAACATCAAACCACCGGATAGATTGGCGTTGTGTGGTATGGCCAACACATCGCAGCCAGTACCTGCTTCAATGCATTGCTGGCGTAGTCCTCGCCAGAGTGCGGGGAAATTATAACGGCCGGTTTCATAGGTGGTAATAGGATTATCGATCACCGCCTCATTTCTGAAAATAACATTACGGTGCATGTTCTGACGCTCTGGGCTATCCGTGTATTCATAACCAACAAACGTGGTAAAACTGCATTCAGCACTTCGGTCATAGTGGTGCTCAGCGGCATCCTGGATCTTTTTCCAGACGCTGTTTCCAGCGGCTTTACAATCCGAGAGCGTACAGGCAAATGATTCAGATTTATCCGCTTGCTTCTGCCCGGAAAGCCCGGTCCACCAGTCTACCGCTAACAGTTGTACCCACTGTTGGGTTGAACGCGTCATTGTGCAATGCGGCCACCAGTAGCCTGGCTCTGAAGCATCCTCGGTGCAGACACCAATCTGACCTAGAAATTCACCGTGGTCGGTAACCGCTGCGAAATCCAGCGGCCTGTTTAGCTGTGTTTTGATCGATGCGACACCATCTGCAGCCGGGATATCAAGCGCGGCGCCTTTTGCATACCGGTATGCATCTGCGGGATCCTGACGAAGGCTCGATACATAAGCATCAAAGTAATAACGAGTATGGATATGCAGATCACCAAACAGTGGTTTCCTGTTAACCTGGTAGTCCGCGCAGGGCTGGCGCTGCTCGGTTCGCTCAAACGCTTGCACGCTCTGGAATAGAAAAACCAGCGTTACCAGTAGCAGCCGGTATTTCATCCCAAATTTACCATTGGAACATGCGCCGCAGTAAAGCCACCATCAACTGGCAGCGTTGCCCCAGTGATATAACTGGCGTCATCCGACAACAGGAAACAGATAGCGGCAGCGACTTCTTCTGCCTCACCGGACCTTTTCAGCAGGTGCATGGCTACAAATTGATCCCTGAAAGGACCTGCGTTTTTGAGCATATCGGTCATGGGCGTTTCAATATAGCCGGGACCAACCGCATTAACCCTGATGCCTGCAGCACCAAGATCCGCTGCCGCACACTGGGTTAATTGCCAAATCGCCGATTTAGAAACATTGTAGGCAATATTGCCCGGGCCACCCGTTAGCCCATAAGCACTGGATAAATTGACCATGGCACCTTTGGTGTGATTCTCCAGCATCAGCTGCGCGGCGTACTTACACACCAGCATGGTACCGGTGAGATTAACGTCCATCACCTGCTGCCATTTGTCTTCATCGAGCTGTTGGAGACTTCCCTGACCAACGATACCCGCGGCATTGACCACGCCATCCAGGTGCTTTAAGCCGCTGATAACACGACGCACTGCTCCTGAATCGGATACATCAAGGATCAGGTTCTGATGCGGCATGCCAAGCCCTGTGTGTTCTGCCGGATCATCCTTATCAGCAGCAATGACAATGGCACCGGACTGTACACACTGCCTGACCACAGCAGCACCAATTCCGGAGGCCGCTCCGGTCACCAGGATGGTCTTGTCTGTTAAATCATTCATATTCTATCTCCCTTGTTCTATCAACTGGTTTGAGGTGGCTAGCCCCTGGGCTCTTTTGGTAGTCCCAGAGCTCGCTCGGCAATGAGGTTTCGCTGGATCTGATTAGTACCCGCATAGATCGTGTCAGCGCGGGAAAACAGGAACAATCGGGTCATGTCACTGAGCTCGTAATCACCACCGGTTAACTCACCTTCCTGGCCCATGACATCCATAGCAAGCTCGCCTAGTTGGCGATGCCAGCTTGCCCAAAAAATTTTATAGGTGAACTGGGGGCCGGTCAGCATGCCGTCATCGGTCTGTGACAACATTCGCAAGGCGCTGGCACGCATAGCCTGGAGACCGCGCCAGGCTTTAGCGATTCGCTGCCTGATTATTGGGTCCGATGATTGGCCATTCGCATTGGCCATTGAGATAATCGTCGCCAATTCGTTTCTGAAATGCATTTGCTGAGCGAGCGTAGAAACACCCCTCTCAAAAGACAAGGTACCCATGGCCACCTGCCAGCCTGCACCGGCCTGGCCGACGATGTTGTCCGCAGCAGTCACGGCCTTGTCAAAGAAAACTTCATTGAAATCCGACTCCCCGGTCATTTGTCGTATAGGCCGGATATCGATACCCGGCTGATCCATGGGTACCAGTAAATAGGACAAGCCGTGGCGGCCCTGACTGCCCTGTTCAGTCCGACAGATAACAAAGCACCAGTCAGCGAACTGCGCCAGGGAGGTCCATATTTTCTGCCCCTCTATGACCCACTGTTTACCCATTGGGCCTTGTTCCAGGCGC
Organism: Gammaproteobacteria bacterium; assembly: GCA_018666555.1. Taxonomy (GTDB): domain Bacteria; phylum Pseudomonadota; class Gammaproteobacteria; order Pseudomonadales; family Azotimanducaceae; genus UBA9926. The sequence continues at coordinate 5,118 of JABIZD010000163.1, read as the reverse complement.
GCTTTGGTATTGACGTTAGCCAGGTCAGAGCCCGCGTTTGGCTCAGAATAACCCTGGCACCACATTTCTTCGCCCCTGGAGATGCTGGGCAGAAAGCGTTGTTTCTGGGCATCGCTTCCAAATGCCAGAATGGTCGGTCCGGCCAACTCAACTCCCATATGACCTAAACGTCCTGGCGCTTTGGCTCGAGCATACTCCTCAGCAAAAATGACTTGTTCAGCAAGATCAGCTTCGCGACCGCCAAATTCTTCAGGCCAGCCGATGGCGCTCCAACCTGCTCGGCCTAATTCCTGTTCCCACTGGATTCGGCGTTGCGCGGCCTCGGTTTGCGAGGTAATGCCGCGAACATCTGAATAGGGACCCGTTAACTGCCTATCCAGCCAATCTGCAATTTCGGTTCTGAAAGCTTCCTGAGCCTTTGTAAAAGATAACTTCAAGAGACCCCCTCACTGCAAAGCCCCAGCTGCTCGGCAATCACTTCATCTAATGCCGAATTGGTAGCCAGCAACGTTGCGGTAGACCGGGCCCGCTTGAAGTAAAGATGAGCATCATGCTCCCAGGTAAATCCTATACCGCCGTGTAACTGAATCATCTCAGCGGCACACAGACTCAATGCTTCACTCGCCTGGACTCTCGCTAATGATGCCATCTCCGGTAGTTGCAAGGGCTGCTCGGCAACACTACAGGCACTGAAGTAGACCGCAGACCTGGCTGCTTCAATATGGACCATCATATCGGCAAGCTGATGCTTTACGGCCTGGAAACTGCCAATAGCGCGACCGAACTGACGCCGATCTTTAACATACTGGACGGTTTTATCCAGGCACGACTGCGCCGAACCCACTGCTTCAGCCGCCACGGCAATATGGCCGAACTGCTCTGCGCGCTGAAGGGCATTTTTAGCGGATGTGCCGTCGGCGACTCGATACTCATCCATACCCTTCTGGTTCAGCACTTCAATCCGACCTGCGGCTCGAGTCTGGTCCATCATGTCCTGCCGGGTCACTCGTATAGTGCCCTGGCACTTTCTGTCAGCTGTATCAATGATATAGAGCTCATTGTTAATGTCGTCTGAACACAGGATCAAAACATCAGCGGAATGGCCGCCGATCACATAGTCGGCAATACCGTCGACTAGCCGGGCCACAGAAACAGTCAGTTGGCCAGAAGCCAACTGTGGTAACCAATGCTGTTGCAGCGCCTTGTCCTGCAGGTTTAGCAGCAGCGTTGGGCCTATAACACCGGTCTGCAATAACGGGCTGGGCAGAAGATATTGGCCTAACTGTTCAAACACCAGGGCCATTTCGATGAGTCCCAGGCCCTGCCCTCCCAGATCGTCTGGAACCAGCAGCCCTGCTATACCCAGGTTCTGGCTCAGAACCTGCCAGGAATCCGGGTCAAATCCAGATTCGCTGGCCATAGCCTGACGAACCTGCTGGCTACTGGCATGGTCCCTGGCAAAATCGGAGACCATTTGTCGAATCATTGTCTGTTCTTCAGTAAACTCAAATTGCAAGGTTGCGTGCTCCTGTTGCAGGACATTTATTATGCTGGGCTATTAGAGGGCCGTAAACCATTTGCGTATTTATTTTTCAATTTTTGACGCATAATGTTATCTTAATTGTATTCTATTGCTAATAATCGCGTATTTAGGGTGAAAATATGACAGAAAAGCATTTTACTGATCTTGACAACCCGCTCTGGTCAACGGACTTACTGGTGGTTGGATCCGGCGCAGGCGCTCTCACCTCAGCCATTACCGCTGCCGAACACGGCCTTGATGCCCTGGTAATCGAAAAAGGCCATCTCTGGGGTGGAACCTCTGCCACTTCAGGCGGAACACTCTGGATACCCTGTACTCGACATATGGCGGCTGCCGGGGTTGAAGATAGCGAAGATGAGGCCTATCAGTACCTGAATTCACTGATCGGCACTGAAGTGCCCGAAGTTAAACTCAGGGCCTACATCAACAATGCCAATAAAATGCTGCACTTTCTTGAAGATGACTGCGGCGTCCGATTTCGAGCCGTTAAATATGCCGATTATCATATGAACCTGGCTGGTGCCAAGGAAAATCGCTCGCACGAGCCGTTACCGATTAAAGCCGGGCAACTGGGACGGGACTACAGCACCCTGCAACCCATGCATGTTGCTGCCCAGGCTTTTGGACGGGTCAACTGGACCATCGGCGAGGCTCGTCCCATGATCACCCGGCAATCCGGATGGATGTGGACCATGTTTAAGGTTATGGCGAGTTATTATTTGGATTTGCCACAACGTTATCGTACTACCAAGGATCGCAGACTTACTGCCGGTAATTCTTTGTTGGGCCAACTCAGGAGAGCATCAAACAGCAGAAAAATTCCGCTTCGACTCGGTGTGTCACTCAAAGAGATCATTGTTGACAATAACCGGGTGGTCGGCGCACTGGTAGATTATGCTGGGGAGCAGAGAACCATTCGGGTAAAACGGGGCATTGTTCTCGGCGCTGGTGGATTCGAACGAAACCAGGAAATGCGACAGACACATTTCAATACAGGCTCTTCAAGCCAGTGGAGCGGTTCTCAGTCAAACAACACCGGTGATGCGATCCAGGCAGCGCAAAGAGTAGGTGCGCAACTGGAATTCATGGATGCTGCCTGGTGGGCGCCGAGTATAAAACTGGGTGATGAAGACAGGGCCCGACCCATGTTCGTTGAGCGCTCGCTGCCTGGCTGTATGATCATCAACCAACAGGGCGTGCGCTATATGAACGAATCTGCGTCCTATCATGTCGCTGGCGGCGAGATGATGCGCAAGCATGCTGATGAATGCGCAACAATCCCGTCCTGGTTTGTATTCGACGGGCGCTATAGGAGCCAATATAACGTTGGCCCCTTAGTCGCCGCGCCACCGGCGATGGACCGGGCCATGAAACCCAGCTTACGGGATGTGTTGCACAAGGCTGAGTCTGTTGCAGAGTTAGCCGACAAGATAAGCGTACCCGTGACTACACTGGAACAGACCTTTGAACGCTTTAATGGTTATGCCGCAGAAGGTAAAGACCCTGATTTCGATCGCGGTGTTAATGGGTATGATTTATATTACGGTGACCCAAGAAACAAACCTAACCCCTGCCTTGCACCCCTAACCAAGGCCCCATTTTATGCGATTAAAATATTCCCTGGCGATATCGGCACTAAAGGCGGTGTGCTCACCGACGAAAACGGCTGTGCCTTAAACCACAACAACGAGGCTATTGCCGGTTTATATGCGATTGGCAATAGCAGCGCCTCGGTGATGGGACGAACCTATCCCGGTGCTGGCTCAACGCTTGGCCCGGCGATGACCTTTGGTTACCTGGCAGCTCAGCATGCAGCACAGTCAGCTGGCCAAGCATAAGACCAGCAAACAAAAATCAACCGGCCTCTCTGCCAAACAGGAAACTGATCATGACCAACCCTTTCAGCCTTGATGGAAAAATTGCCATTGTTACCGGTGCGGCAAGAGGTATCGGTCGCGCCATTGTGGAAGACTTCATTAACGCGGGTATTAAGCATGTTGTCTGTACAGATGTGCTTGGCGATCTGCTTGCAGATATCCAGAACACGCCGCAGTTAAGCACCCAGGTACTCGATGTCAGGGAAGCGTCACAGTGGTCCACCCTGGTCGCATCTGTCGTTGATAGTCAGGGTGGTGTTGATATCCTTGTCAATAATGCTGGCATCCTGGTGTTCGGGACCATTGAGGAAACTCAGCCAGATGACTTCAGGCGCCTTCTTGATGTCAATGTAACGGGTACCTTTCTTGGCATGCAGGCGGTAATCCCAGCCATGAAAGCATCTGGTGGCGGCGCTATTGTCAATACTTCATCAGCCTCCGGGATGCTGCCAAGCAACTTCGTGGGCGCCTATGCAGCCAGTAAATATGCCGTCCGCGGCTTAACCCGGGCTGCAGCACTTGAAGCAGGCTTACACGGCATCAGAGTCAATTCGGTTCACCCTGGCGGCGTCAACACGCCCATGACCAACCCCGCCAACCAGCCGCAGGATGAGATCAATAAGGCTTATGCCTTTGTTCCCTTGCAGCGAGGTAGTGCGGCCATGGAAATAGCCCATGGCGTGACATATCTAGCCTCTGATGCAGCATCCTACTGCAACGGAACTGAGTTGGTCATTGACGGGGGTATGACGGCTGGCGTCTACTTCCCTGGATTACCGGGTTCTCCTGGCGTGCCCAGCTGAGCAGATTAGTTTTTTGAGTCAGGGTCTGCACCGTTAAACTGCTGACTGGCATCGTCCGCTGCACGTAATCCAGAGAAAATACAATCAGCAATGGATAGGCCACTCATGTAAAGGTAGGAAGGAATGCCCACGGCCGTCCTACCTGCTGCATACAGGCCTTTAATGAGATCGCCCTGTTCACCTTTTACCTGCCCTGTCGCTTCGTCGACAGCCAAACCTCCCATCGTCAATACCGTACAGGGAAGCAGCTTAGCGCCCAGGGAAACATCAATGACATGTAACGGGAATTCAAGCGCTCGCGCATCGCTTGAGGCTTTTTCAAACTCGTCTTCCGTGACGCCATCTGCCAGCTCCTGCGCAGCGTCAAGGGAGGCCAGTAACGTATCTGAGTCGAACCCGTAATGGCTACAAATCTGCTCAATCGAGGCAAATTTTTTCTTTCCCAAGAGCATATTGAGGGCGCCCAGTTGCCACTGAAACGGTAACACCTTGGTCGGCCAGATCTGCCGCCAGGCCTGCCTGACCAGGTAGTCATCCAGGATCAACCAGGCCTTACCCCCGGCTTTATCAATCATGGCATCACCAATAGTCGCCCCATAGCAGGTTTCGTTGACAAATCGCTGGCCCTTACAGTCCACCATGATGCCCTTTGCCCAGGCGGCGGGCGGATTGATAAAGCGCCAGGCGGTGGCCCTGTTCATGTGACTGGCAACGGCGCCAACGCTCTGTCCCAGGCGAATGCCACTGCCATCGTCTGCCGGAGTTCCAAGGGGTAGGCCCTCAGCAAATTGGGGGCAGTACTGTTCTACCATTGGCCGGTTAAAGATAAACCCGCCGGCACTCAGGCAAACACCGGCTTTGGCTCGATAAGTCACTATCTGCCGGTTTTCGGCAT
>JABIZD010000154.1 GCA_018666555.1 Gammaproteobacteria bacterium | reverse complement strand
TAATCTGTAATGGTAATCTGTAATGGTAATCTGTAATGGTTATCTGTAATAGTAAATGGAGGATGTCGTGCGAAGGCGTAAAGCAACGATTGGAGAAGAAACTGAAGAGATCGATTTGACACCAATGCTGGATGTGGTGTTTATCATGTTGATTTTCTTTATTGTTACAGCGACTTTTGTAAAAGAAATTGGCCTGGACGTGAACAGTCCTGATAAAAATCAGAATGTAAAAGATGCCGACAAGAAAAGCATCGTTGTCCAGATTACCAATAGAGATCGAATTCGGATTCGAGGAAGAGATGTCGACTTCAGAGCCGTCCGAGCCAATATTGAACGTCTTCACGCGGAGAATCCAGATGCTCCTGTAGTCGTTCAACCTCATTTAGATAGCACAACTGAGACGATGATCCATGTCATGGACTCGGCTAGACAAGCTGGTGTGTATTCAGTATCAATTGCAGCAAGTTAGTACTGCAGATTCAAGCTATTAGGGTACCCTGGCCTGCGTGATCATGGAGTTTAGATGGAATTAATACTGATACGGCATGGCCTGCCAGAGAAAGTGGTTACTACCGATGGTACCCCCGCTGACCCTCCATTGTCCGCGATCGGATTGAAGCAAGCTGAACTTGTTGCTGAATATCTCAACGATACCAGGCTTGATCGTCTTTACTCGAGCCCGATGCGAAGAGCCCAGGAAACAGCTTTACCCCTGGCTAGAGAGCAGGGCCTGGAGATTGAAACTGAACAGGGTGTTGCTGAGTATGATCGCGATGCTGGTTCCTATATTCCCGTTGAGCAGCTTAAAGAAGAAAACTACGAGCAATGGCAGAACCTCATGAAAGGCGAGATGGGCAGTGTTGATTTTAGCGTCTTCTATGAGACGGTCGTTTCAGCATTAACCCGGCTAGTGGACGAAAACCGCGGTAAAACCATTGCTGTAGCCTGTCATGGCGGTGTCGTCAATGTTTGGGCAGCACATGTTCTTGGCCTTCAGCCGGGCATGTTCTTTAATCCAAATTACACCAGTCTGAGTCGTTTTAAGGCAGCCAGTACGGGTGAAAAATCAATTGTCACCCTGAACGAGCATTTTCATTTAAAAGCGCTGTCCTAACAGGTTCAAGGCCAGACCTGTGACTCGGCGTTAGCTAGTGTAAAACCCGTTTTAATCGGGGAATATCTACCCGAGAGCCTTTGTAATACTAATCTTATGGTAATCGAATTGTCCTGTTTTATCCTTGGCCTGTTATAGGTCGTGCTGGCCTATGTGGTTATCCGGCCAGTAAAGAGAGGTAGCAACGCGTGTTGCAACATAGAAGGGCTAATAAATACCAGTACAGGTATCAGTCTACCGGGGTTAGAATGGCCTGATTGGAGCACCGAATTATGTTCAGAAAAGCATCTAAAGGATTTTTGCTGGTCCCGCTGTTATGGCTATCCGGTTGTGCCAGCTTGATGAATGGAGTTACCACGCAATTGGCCGATAATCTATCAACGGCTATCTTGAATTCAAACGATGTCGCCACAGTCCGGGAAGCTGTGCCGGCGTATCTTCTGTTGATCGATAGTTTCATCGTTAATGATCCAAATCAGCCTGAACTGCTGATGGCTGCGGCAACCTTAAACGGGGCCTACAGTGTGCTAGTGGGTGAGAGTCGGACGGTGATTCTGGTAGACAAGGCAATGGACTACGCTAGTCGAGGCGCTTGCCTTAAGGTGGCCCAGTTATGTGGATTAACCCGCCTTCCTTTTGCTGCTTTCGAACAAAGGATTCAGGCCATGACGGCAGAAGATATTACCTACCTGTATGGGTACGCAGTCGCCTGGACCGGCTGGATTCAAGCTAACAGTGGTGACTGGAATGCCATTGGTCAGCTTGCTCGAGTTAAATTAATGATGGCCAGGGTACTGGAACTGGATGAGACCTGGGATCGGGGTGGGGCGCATCTTTATCTTGGTGGATTGGAAACTATCTTGCCTGCATCGATGGGCGGGCGGCCTGATCTAGGTAAGATACATTTCGAAAAAGCAATCCAATTAGCTGATGGTAAATTTCTGATGACCAAAGTTGTTTATGCAGAACAATACGCTAAACTTATGTTCGACAAGGTGTTACATGATCGATTACTTAACGAAGTAATCCAAGCAGACCCGAATTTCGATGGAATGACATTAACTAATCGCATTGCTCAGGAACGTGCTGTGGTCTTGCTGGCAGATGGGGAAGAATATTTTTAATAGATCAATAGGCTTGATGGTTGTTTGCCTGGCTCTGGTGGGGCTTGCCCTTGTGCCAGCGGAAGCTACGGCAAAGACTTATAAAATAGCCACCGGAGTCCCTGATGGAGTAGGCGGAATGAAACGCCTGCGTCAGGCCATCACAGAGATAGCCCGAGTAACCGAAGGCAGGGTTAAATTCAAGCTGTATCCAGGCGGAGTCCAGGGAGACGATTTTACCGTAGTCCGGAAAATGCGTATTGGTCAGCTTCACGGTGGTGTCATGCAGGTTAATCCTCTGATCAGGTTTTATACTGATTTACAGATCTATAATATGCCACTGCAATTTCAATCCTACGCCGAGGTTGATGCGGTAAGAAAAAAAATGGATGAAGGTATCAGGGTGGGCTTGAAAGAAGGCGGCTTGCATGTTTTCCCCCTGATTGAAACGGGTTTTGCTTACCTGTTGTCAAAAAAGCCGGTCGCCAATCCCAAGGACATGATCAACATGAAAGTGTGGATTCCTAAAGGAGATCCCCTGGGTGAGCGCTTGGTTAAAATGTTTGATGTTAGCCCGGTACCGCTGGGTATCAGTGACGTTCTAGCCGGTCTACAGACTGGTCTGCTTGACGCCCTTGCTATTCCACCATCAGCTGCGTTGGCACTGCAGTTGCATAATCATGTTGAATATGTGATGGACCTGCCATTGATTTATATCTACACAGTCATGGTCATCGACCAGAAGATTTATACTGGTTTTTCCGAAGCGGATAAGGTGATCGTTTCCCGAATACTCGATGATGCGCTCCGGGATATTGACGGTGACAGCCGTAAAGACAATTTGAAGTCGTATCAAGCGCTTTTGGATCAAGGTATCAAAAGTGTTTCTCCTTCAGCAGACGACCTTGGTGAGTGGGATATAATCGCAGAAGCTGCGGTTGGCTCCATGCTGAATGCAGGCGAGGTGTCTGCCACTATACTCGAGGAATTTGAGCAGAATCTGATGAATGCCCGCACTGGGCAGGCGCCCTGAAGGAACCTTGATGCCAGCCTTGAAGGTCCTGTTACGATGCTTGCACCAGATAGAAAACAGTGCTCTTTGGCTAGCGTTAGCCACCATGCTGGCACTGGCTCTGCTGCAGATAGTGTTGCGAAATTTCTTCGATATGGGATTGCTCTGGATAGAATCTTTCTTAAGAATTCTGGTTCTCTGGCTAGCTATGCTGGGTGCCATGATTGGCACCCGGGAACGTAATCATATCAGGATTGATCTTCTTTCCCGGTTAAGTTCTAGGCAAGCCAAACGCTGGATAGGCAAAGGAAATGCGTTGACCGCAGCGGTGGTTTGCCTAATTGCTACCTATGCCTCTACGGAACTGGTTTTGTTCGAGTATCAAGATGGGCTTACTGCATTTGCAGAAGTGCCGGTCTGGGTGTGCCAGATTATCCTACCAGTTGGTTTCCTGGTGATGTTCTTGAGGTTTGCAAGGGAAGTAGTCGTGCCTGACAGAGAAGATCTGGAATGACGGCTTTAGGCTCATTTCTGCTGGGTTTACTGGCTATATTTGGTTTGCCTCTGTTTGTGGTGATCCTGGCTGCAGCATTGTTGGGCTTTTATGCTTCTGATGTGCCTATAACCGTTGTCGCCATTGAAATGTACCGCATTGTGGAAACTCCCATGTTGCTGGCGCTGCCGCTGTTCACGTTTTCAGGATACCTGTTAGCTGAATGTGGGCTTTCTTCGAGATTGGTCAGCTTGACCGATGCGCTGCTCGGCTGGTTACCGGGCGGCCTGGCGTTGGTTGCATTCGTAACCTGCGCGTTTTTTACGGCATTCACCGGCGCATCTGGCGTCACCATCGTTGCCATAGGCGCATTACTCTACCCTGCTTTGCAGGAGGGTGGTTATTCTGAAAAATTCAGTCTGGGTCTGGTGACTACCTCAGGCAGTCTCGGACTATTGCTGGCACCGTCACTGCCACTGATTTTATACGGTGTCCTGGTTCAGCAGATGAATTTATCGGTGACCTTTTCAATTCAGGATCTGTTCATCGCCGGGTTATTGCCGGCTCTGCTGATGATAACTTTGTTGACGGCGTTTACCTTGTGGGTTCATCGGGGAAAAGGATCCTTGATAAGACAGAAAACCACCATAAGCGTTCGTCAGGCGCTCTGGGCAATGCGTTGGGAAATCCCTTTGCCGCTGGTGGTATTGGGGGGAATTTATAGCGGTTTCTTTGCTGTTTCCGAGGCTGCTGCGATTACAGCAGCTTATGTTATTTTGGTAGAGGTGGTGATTCACCGGGAAATCAAAGTAAATCAGTTATCAGGTATAGCTCGGAATGCCATGACAATGGTGGGTGGTATCTTGCTGATTTTATCGGTTTCCCTGGCGTTTACTAATTTTTTGATCGATGCAGAAATACCCCAGCAGCTGTTTCAACAGGTCAGGTTATGGATAAGTAGCCCATTTACATTTTTGCTCCTGCTTAACATCATATTATTAATGCTGGGAGCAATACTCGATATTTATTCCGCCCTGATTATCATGATTCCGCTTATTGTACCCATGGCCATGCAGTTTGGTATTCATCCAGTGCATTTGGGTATTATCTTCCTGGCTAATATGCAGATCGGATACTTTACCCCTCCGGTTGGCATGAATCTGTTCATTGCCAGTTATCGATTCAATAAACCCATCGTTGAGCTTTATAGGGCTACCTGGCCTTTTATGATTGTCTTAATGATCGCGCTTTTGGTCATAACCTATGTGCCGATTATAAGCCTAGGCTTTATTAGTTCTTAATCGTATATTAACAAAACTTTGCTATGATTCGTGGAATACAACTTCAGTATTGAGGTTGTCAAATTTCTGTCGAATTTGTGCAGACAGAATTCAAATTTACCATTCTAGGCAAGTCGAATAGCAAAGCGGGTCAGGAGTTTAGATTCTAATTGCTCTGCTTTCATAGATAGAGGCTGAGAGAAAGATTTTATGGTAGAAGACGCTTTAGGAATGAATTCCAGAATCGTTGATATTGCTCAGGCGTTTTCTGAGGAAGACAATCACGATAACCTGCTGGAAATGATCGTTGCTGAGGCTCTTATTTTTGCTGGGGGAGATGCAGCATCAATTTATATAAAGACCGATGTCGAAACGTTGAGATTCGAATGCCTGGCGATCAAGAGTTTAGGGATAATGCGAGGTGGGGCTTCAGGAGAGCCATTAGGTGTCCCCGATATTCCTTTAAGCAGCATAATAGACGGGCGTGAATTGCACTTTGAAGTCGTCGCCGCCTTCCATGACTGCGAGACACGGCTAGTAGAAGAAAACATGTCGGAGCGGCAGGAATATTATAGCGGAGCGAGTTTCTTCGGTGATATGCTGGATTATGAAGTAGTGACGGCATTATCTATCCCCTTATCAATTGGCAAGCCCGAAACGCTGGGAGTGCTGCAGGTGTTTAATCCGTTGAACTCAGCATCGGAGCCAGTTGCCTTTGCTAAAGAAATGATCCCCTGGATAGAAAGTCTAGCGTCGTTGGCTGCAATGGCGATCCACAATCGACAACTAGTCGACTCTCATGTTGCTAAACAGGAAAAACTCGCCAAACTAGTTCAGCAGAAAACGACAGAACTGGAATCTATCATAAATGATCTCAAAGTCATTAATGCGCGCTTGCTTGAAGAAAAGCAGGTTGATCATCTGACAGGTGTGAATAACCGCAAGGCCTTTGAGGAGGCATTTAGCGTTGAATGGCGTCGAGCCGAACGGTATAAATACCCGGTCAGTTTGTTGATGATCGATATAGATCACTTTAAGCGTGTCAATGATACCTATGGTCATCTTGCCGGCGATGAGTGTCTGCGCATAGTCAGTGATTTGATTCAAACCATATTTAATAGAAGTGCTGACCTTGTTGCCCGATACGGCGGTGAAGAATTTGTTGTTCTGCTGCCTTATTTACCGATAGAAAATGCCGTTTTATGCGCCGAACGTGCCCGGGCCATGGTTGAAGCCCAAGTGTTTGTCTATGCTGACATTGAAATCAGTTTGACGGCCAGTGTCGGGGTTTCCAGTCTAGTACCAGAAAAAGGGTTGGATCCGACCGAGTTAATCAAACTGGCTGATGAGGCGTTGTATAGAGCAAAAGATGCAGGTCGTAACTGTATTCGGCAGATGTCGGTCACTTAAGGCTTTAACTAAAAGCTTTTAGTTAAGGCTTTTGTTTAACGCTTTTGTTTAAAGCTTTTGTTTAAAGCTTCTATTTAAAGCTTTTATTTAACGCTGTTTATAACATAGGGTCTTATCGCCAGCCGGCGGGGTTTTCTCGTTAGCGCAAAGTAATGGCTTGCAATGTCAATAGCCAGAGGCCAGGCCTTCCTTGCGATGATCTGATGCACCGCAATAGCCATCAGGCAACTTGGCAATGAGCTGGGCACCGCCAAATAGGTGCTCAGGCGCATCAATCAGGGTCTTGTGACCTTTGTCATTGAGTTGTCGTCGAATCAGGGGGTCAAAACCTTTTTCCAGGGCTAGTTCACCTTTTTCAGTGAGATGCCATCGAGGTGCATCACTGGCAGCCTGGGGATTCTGGCCATAGGTATAGAGCCGAACCATCATCTGCAAATGGCCCTGGGCTTGCATATGGCCACCCATGACCCCGAAGCTCAGCGCCGGTTTGTTAGCGCGGCTGACAAAGCCCGGGATAATAGTCTGGTAGGGACGCTTGCCACCGCCGACCTGATTGGGATGACCATTTTCAAGTACAAAACCCGAACCGCGATTCTGCATACTGATACCCGTGCCTGGAATCACGATACCCGAGCCAAAGCCACGGTAATTAGATTGAATGAATGAAACCATCATACCCTTGGCATCAGCAGCTGTGAGGTATACGGTATCCGGGCTTGCTCCTGTTTCATGGCCTGTTTCGACACTGTGGTGTAGATCAATTTGCTTGAAAAGTGCATCTATCCTAGCGGGATCAAGCAGATCCTGACTGGACAAGGTCATATAATCGGGATCGGCGAGGTGTCTTTCTATTTGCGTATAGGCCAATCGAATAGCCTCGACCTGGAGATGAATACTATCCGCGGAATCAATGGGATAGTCCTGCAGGCCAACTCGATCGATGATCGCCAGGGCGATCAACGCCATGATGCCTTGACCATTAGGTGGGATTTCATGCAACTGGTATTCGCCAAGCTGCTGAGAAATAGGTGCTACCCATTCTGCCTTGTGTTTACTGAAATCATCCAGGCTGAAGGGGGCATTATGACGTTGCGCATCGGCGACCATTAACTCGGCCAGTTGGCCATTATAGAACGTAAAGCCTTTGCTATTGGCTATGTTCGCCAATGTTTTTGCATGATCAGGCAGACTCACTCGCTCACCTGGCTCCGGGGCTCGACCCAGCGGCAGGAAGGTGTTGTTGAAGGCATCGAAGTCCGCGTAAGTGGTTTCAGCAAGCTTCCAGTAATAGGCGGTTTTTGGTCCTACCTGATAGCCGTCCTCAGCGTATTGAATCGCTGGCTGAAACAAATCAGCGAAGGGCAATTTTCCAAACCGATCCGATAGTGCCATCCAGGCACTGACTGCTCCTGGCACGGTGACCGCCAGCCACCCCAGGCGTGGCATTCGAGTCAAACCAGTAAAGAAGTCGGTATTGAGGTTTGCCGGTGATCGACCTGATGCATTCAGGCCATGAAGTTGCTGGCCATCCCAAATCAAGGCGAATGCATCGCTGCCTATACCATTGTTGTTAGGTTCAACTACGGTGAGGCAGATGGCTGTCGCTAGAGCGGCATCGACTGCATTTCCTCCAGCCTTTAGAGCAGCGAGACCCGCCTGGACTGCCAGCGGTTGCGAGGTCGCCACCAGATTGTTGGCAAAAACAGGTGAGCGGGCTGAAGGATAAGGTTGGTCCCAGTTAAAGTTATTCATTTAATAAGCTTCCTGCAAAAGGCAAAGGCTAAACCTTGAATGCCGGTTAGTGACTGAGCAACGGTTTCGGCTCTATTCCGTCAAATTAACCAAGCCTAAGTGATTGGCAGTGGTTGTGATAGCAGATTTTAGCTTTCCCATAGACTGCTGAGACGTTGTTGTCTGTAAAGCCTGTGGTAACGACCTTCAGCCTCCATGAGTTGTTCATGATTGCCTTCTTCAATGATACGCCCTTGTTCTACGACTAAAATTCGTGTTGCGTTCCTGATGGTTGATAAGCGATGCGCAATCACTACGCTGATCCTACCCTGAAGCAGTGCTTTCAGGCCGGTTTGAACATGTTGTTCTGTTAGCGTATCGACCGATGAGGTGGCTTCATCCATGATAAGAATTTTAGGGTCTGCCAGGATTGCCCTGGCAAAGGAAATGAGTTGCTTTTGGCCCGCGGAGAGGCTTGAACCGGACTCACCGATCTGCGTGGTATAACCGTCGGGCATGTCTTTGATAAAATAGTGCGCTCCTGCCTGTTTGGCTGCGTTGACTATTTGATCGTGGTTAGCATGCAGGTTTCCATACTGAATGTTGTCTTCGACCGTTCCAGCAAAAACATGCGAAGATTGCAGTACGATACCCAGGTTTGACTGGAGAAAGTTCAGTCCGCGGTCTCGATAGTCAACCCCGTCAAGCAGGATTTTGCCCGTGGTTGGCTCATAGAAACGGCACAATAAGCTGATCAGGGAGGTTTTTCCACTGCCGGTAGAGCCAACGATAGCGATGGTTTCGCCTTTGTTTATAGTCAGGTTAATGCCTTGTAATACAGGACCCCCGACAGCATAGGAGAAGTCTACCTGCCGGAATTCGATTTGATTAATATTATTGCTTAAACCGTCTTCAGCCAGTGTTTGACTGGTTTGATTTTGTAATCGAGCCTTCACCTCTGGGGAATCTTCAATATCGGATTTTGCTGCTATCAAGCTCATTATTCTCTCCGCTGAAGCCTGGGCCATTTGCATTTCGGCAAACCAATGGGCCATTTGCTCGATCGGCTCAAAAAACTGTCGACTGTAGGTCAGGAAGGCGATTAAGGTACCGACTGAAATCACTCCCCAACCCAGTTCAACCCCGCCGATCACCAGTGCTATACCTGATGCCAGTGATCCCAGGGTCATCACCATGGGCAGGTACAGGGCTGCCTGGATGGCATTCTGCACAGAGGATTCATACATCTGGTCAGTTAGGTTGCCAAAGTGCTGAAGGTTTTGTGCCTCAGTGACGAATGTCTTACTGGTCGCAACTCCCATGATGTTTTCATTATAGGACCCGGTGATACGTGAATTGGTTTTTCTAACCTGGCGAGCGCTTTTTAATATTCTTGACTGGAAAAACAGGCTGATCCAAACCAGTAGAGGCAAGGTCGTAAGCACGACCAGTGCCAGCACAGGTTCCATAAAGAGCATCGCTCCAGCGATGCCTGTCATGATGGTGATGCTCCAGACAAAATCGAGAACACCCCAAGCCAGAATGTCCGATAATCGCTCGCAGTCAGATGTCATTCTCGCCATAAGCCAACCTACGGGGCGATAATCGTAGTAGGAAAAGGACAGGTTTTGCAGGTTCTCAAAACCGTCTCGCCGAATATCATGGCTGATATGGCTTCTCAACTTACCTCCAAACCAGAGAAAACCAGTCACGGCGAGAGCTAGGGCTAGGCAGAACCCAGCATAGATACCTGCATAGCGAAGAAGGTCGATTACAAACCCTTTTTCGCTGATGTCGTCAATGACGCTTCGAGTGATCAAAGGAAAGGCAATTTCACAGATTGCCACTACAAAGGCACAGCAGGCCAGGCAGATTACGTCGGTTCGGTAATAAGTCGCATACGCCAGCAGTTGCTTCCAGATTCCCAGGTTAACCCGTGCCGGTTTGCTGCTTGATTCAAATTCATCACCATAGTTTTCGTCGTCAAAATAAGCATCACTCATTCTGAGAGCTCCGAGGTTGCGGCGGTCAGCATCGCGGCGCTTTGTTCTATGTCGGTTTCGATGGCGCCCTGAATAAGGCAAAGCTTCTGATAGATGCCGGGTTGCTCGGAGAGCGTTTCATGATTCCCCTGCTGGATGATCTGTCCGCAATCAAGGACAAAAATTCGATCGGCATGCATCACGGAAGATAACCGATGGGCAATGATGATGGTGGTTTGGTGATGCTGCTGATTTTTAAGTGCGGCTAAAATTTTCGCTTCAGTATCGGTATCAACGGCAGATAATGAGTCATCAAGAATAAGAATAGGCGGCTGTTTGACCAGGGCTCGCGCTAGCGCAATTCTTTGCCGTTGCCCCCCTGATAGGGTAACACCACGTTCACCTACCATAGAGTCATAGGCCCTGGGAAATTTTAGAATCGAATCATGAATTTGCGCTGCCATAGTAGCAGCATGGATTTCTTCCTCAGTTGCCTGGCGCCGGCCTAGAATGAGGTTTTCCCTGATTGAAGCGGCGAATAAGAAAGGTTCCTGCATGACGATGCTCATCTGGTTCCTGGCATATTTCCGATTGAGCTCGCTGAGTTCATATTGGTCCAGGAAAATAGAGCCTTGCTGGTAGTCGTGAAGCCTGAGCAGTAACTGCACTATCGTTGATTTACCTGAGCCAGGTGGGCCTAAGAAAGCGACTGTCTCACCGGCCTGAATCTGCAGTGACATATTATCAATTATGGGCTGGCTGCCTTTATGACAGAAACTGACATCTTTAAGGACAATATCCCCTTTCAAGCGGTGTTGGGGCGAGAGTTCGTTTTGTGATTCCATGGGCTCTGAGAGAATTTCGGAAAGGCGGCCAAGGGCCACTACGGCTTTACTGGTATCTGTCAGCACACGGCCCATATGCCGAATTGGCCAGATAATCATGCTTTCGTAGGTGATGAAGGCGAACAAGGTACCCACTGTCAACTCTCCAGCGATGGTCCAACTGGCTCCGGCAATGAGAAGGAGGCCTATTTGGCCAAGGCAGATGAAATCACTGAAACCATAATAGCCACCCAACAAGCGCATCAGGCGCTTATTTTCTTCTCTGAACAAGGCATTACTTTTTGCAAACTTTTCGATTTCATAATCCTGCCTGGCAAAGGCTCTTACCACCCGGATACCAGTCAGGTTCTCCTGTAATACGGTAGTTAATCTGGCTTCACTTTCATCGACGCGGGTGAATACTGATTTAACTTTCCGAAAAAATAAAATAGCACTGAAGAACAGAAGCGGCATACTGGCCAGTGATAGCCAGGCCATTTTAGGGTGCAGCGAGAATAGGATCGGGGTGACTACCAGCAGCATTAGTATTGCCCTGGCGATTTCAATGACCTGACCACTGAGAAAGACACGGAATGTTTCTACATCAGAGGTGCACCTCTGTATCAGATCACCGGTATCAGTATTGTTATGAAACAGGATAGGTAAGTGATTTAGGTGGTTTAACAACCTGTCCCTGAGCCGTCTTGCAATTCCTTCTGATGCCGAGGCAATCCAGTAACCCCTGAGATAGAAAAACACCCCGGCCAGGGCTGTTAGCAGAATGGAAATGGTGGCTGAAACCAGAAGCAGGGCCAGAGTTTGACTGTCCTGATCATCACCAGTGTAAGCTGCGCTGGCTAACATGGTTAACCAGTTGCCGGTAGTGCTGGGCTCTTTTAAGAGTATGTCCAGAGCAGTTCGTGATATCAAAGGCAACATGAAAAGAAAGATATAACTGATCACCATTGCCAAAATTGCAAACAGGTAAGGCTGTCGAAACCCCAGTGAAATACTTAAGAAGAGTTGTTTAGGCATCTTTTTGTACGGTCATACACGCTAACTGTTGCAAATGCAGTGTCCCAGTGCCAGCGTTATTAAATGCTCAGTTCAGAATATTTAATCCAAACCGGCTCGCCAACCCAAGCAGCCAATAAAAGGAGTCTGATGATGCCACTTATTCGAAAAAAATTAAAGTCGGAAGCGGTTGTTTGTATAGCCGCTAGCGCTACAGTGCTGGTATAGTTGGAGAAGGTTCTGGTTAAGAACGAACGGTGGTTATGCTGATATGAGGTGGAATGAAAACCTTAATTCAATCTTTGCTAGCCAGTGCTAAAAGATCAGAGCAACGGTAATCAGTTGAAGGGAGAGTTTAATGAAATTGTATAATTCGGTTGGTCCTAACCCAAAGGTTGTGCGGATGTTCATGGCAGAACTGGGCTTAGAACTTGAGCAGCAGAAAATTGACATTATGAAGGGAGAGAATAGGCAGGCAGCTTATCTGGAGGTAAACCCGGGCGGTCAGTTACCCGCTCTAGAACTTGATTCAGGCATGGTGATTAGCGAGATTACAGCGATCTGCGAATATCTGGATGATAGTCAAGGTCATACCAGTCTTATCGGTACCACAGTCGATGAAAGGGCTGAAACCAGAATGTGGGTGCGCAGGATAGATCTTGGTATTGCTGAGAACCTGGCTAGCGGCTTTCGCTCCTCAGAGGGCATGGAAATGTTCAAAGATCGAATGACCCTGATTCCCCATGCTGCTGCTGATTTTAAAGCGCTCGCCCAGGAGAAATTGACCTGGCTCGATGGTCTCATGGCAGGGAAAACTTTCGTCTGTGGAGATAGGTTCAGTCTTGCCGATGTAATGTTGTTTGTGTTTCTCGAATTTGGCGGGCAGGTAGGACAACCAATGAATGCTGATAATGGCAATATTGCTGAGTGGTTCGCAAGGGTTCAGTCCAGAGCCAGTGCATCTGCCTGATTTCTACTGCTAAGGTTGAGAGTATCATGTTCCAGGGAATGAATTTTTCACCGGCTTCTTTACCGCCTGCTGTTGCCAGGCTCCGAGAGGAAGTTCGGGCTTTCCTGGCCGAAGAAACGGATTGGCAACCAAATTCAGATTTTAATGCGGGTGCATCACCGGCGTTCTCGAAACGACTAGCGCAGCGGGGTTGGATCGGTATGACCTGGCCAACACACTATGGTGGGGGCGGAAAATCGTTTCTTGAACGTTATGTAGTGACCGAAGAACTGTTGGCGGCTGGTGCGCCAGTGGGCTGTCATTGGATAGCAGACCGACAGAGTGGGCCGCTGTTATTGAAATTTGGAACAGAGGAGCAGCGGCATAGATTCCTGCCAGCCATCGTTGCCGGTGACTGTTTCTTTTCCATTGGTATGTCAGAGCCGGACACGGGATCTGATTTGGCATCCATCAGGACCCGTGCGGTCAAAGTAGACGGCGGCTGGTGCTTGAATGGAAGTAAGATCTGGACCAGTGGAGCGCATTTAAACCATTATATGGTCACGCTTGTGAGAACGGCTGCCGCCTCTGAGAATCGTCATGCTGGTTTGAGTCAGTTCATAGTGCCGACTCGAGATCCAGGCGTAACTGTGCGTGGGATTGATAACCTGGCGGGTGAAAGTGATTTTAACCAGGTGTTTTTTGATGATGTCTTTATCGCTGATGATTTAGTGGTTGGGGAACCAGGTAATGGCTGGGCTCAGGTCATGAGTGAGCTCGCTTATGAGCGCAGTGGGCCCGAGCGATTTCTAAGTGCCTTCAGGGTCCTGGCTGAATTCGTTCGCTGCTTGCAGTCATCGTCAGATAAACAACAGCGAACTTTGGCTGGTCGACTGATAACCCATCTGGTGACGCTGCGCAGGATGTCGATTTCTGTAGCTAACATGCTTGAGAATGGAGAAATGCCGGATACTCAAGCGGCATTGATCAAAGACCTTGGTAATACCTACGAGAGGATGGTTCCGGAGCTGATTCGATTACAGATACCTGAGCAGCGATCACAGGCACTAGCATCGGCCCTGCAGGAATGCATTCTGCATGCACCTTCATTCACCCTGCGCGGCGGGACGCGGGAAATTTTAAGAGGGATAATTGCCCGTGGTCTAGGGTTGAGGTAGTTGAATTAATGCATGAAGACCAGATGCTTGTCGCCGACACGGCAAACAGAATATTCTCAGAAGAATGCCCTCCTGAAGTAGTAGAGCAAGCTGAAAACGGTATCTATGCTGAAGAATTATGGGAAACCTTGAACGCAAATGGCCTGCTGCTCGCCGGTGTGGATGAAGCAAATGGTGGCTGCGGTGGTTCAATTATCGATGCTCTTATTATTTTGCGGGAAGCTGCCCGCAAGGCGGCACCACTACCTTTGGCTGAAACTTTTGTAGCTGGCCAAGCTTTGAATCAGTTACAGCAACCCATGCCTGCGCTACCAATTACGCTGGTCAGGGGCAACTTTGAATTATCGAAAAGTGGGCTCTTAAAGGGAGATTGTTCAAGGGTCCCTTTTGGCCGAAATTGCCAGTCCTTTCTTATCGCCGTTAATGATGCCAATGAGCAACATAAGCAACCCATCAGTCTCTGCCTTGTTGATGCTGACCAGGCCAGCATCGAGCAAGGTAAAAATATCAGTGGCGAACCGTGTGACCGCCTATTGATAAAGACTGAAATGACCGCATCGCGAATTTTCACCGTCGACAGGCAATGGCTGAACTATGTTGAATTACTGGGTGCAGCCAGCCGCGCAGTGATGATGGCGGGAGCGCTCGAAGAAATGCTGCAAATGACCGTTAACTATGCGCTAGAGCGGCGTCAGTTTGGTAAAGCCATCGCTAAATTTCAGGCAATACAGCAGCAATTAGCTGTTTTTGCTGGAGAAGTTGCTGCCAGTAAGCGAGCAGCTGATACGTTGTTGGAAAGTGCTGAGCTCAATGCTCTGGATGTGGCGATTGCCAAGGCACGTATAGGGGAAGCCAGTGGGATCTCAGCTGAGATTGCGCATCAGGTTCACGGAGCGATCGGTTATACCCGGGAACATCGCTTGAATCAGTTAACCCGCAGACTCTGGCAATGGCGTGACGAATTTGGTAATGAGAATTACTGGCAGCACTATGTCGCTGAAATCTTTCTGAATGATGCTGCTGGCGAGCTCTGGCAGGAGATAACCGAATTAAAAGTGTAAGGCCTGTATTTGATTTAGCTTTCAGCTGATTCTGACAGATGAAACTTTGACTCTAGTGCCACTGGTCCGTCCGTATATATCTTGCCCAGGTCGACAAGCCTGATTGTAGCCGAAAGAACAGATCGGGCAGCTGCAGGGTGAAGGGCGGGTTGGGTGGCTTTGTACATGATCGGTACCATCTCACTGATATTCTGGTAGCCATTGGTTAGACAAGCCATGATCTGCCGTTCTCTATCCAGCCTATGATCGATGAACGCACGCACAAAAGGTTTGACGTCCGTGATACAGGTACCATGGGTTGGCCAGTAAACCTCGTCATTCCGGGATAGTAATTTTTCCAGGCTTTCCATATAGGCAGTCATATCGCCGTCAGGCGGCCCGATCACGCTGGTTGACCAGCCCATCACGTGGTCTCCGGTGAGCAGAGCTTTTTCTTCGCGCAGAGCAAAGCAAAGATGATTGGAGGTATGCCCGGGGGTGTAGACCGATTCGATGGTCCAGCCGTCACCGTTAATGACATCACCATCTCTGAGTTCATGATCGGGTGTGAAGTCCATATCCCCCCCTTCTTCGATGGGGATGCCATCTGCTATTTTGCCGGCGCCATGGGGTCCGTAACCGTAGGTTGGGCAGGCCCAGGCCTGCTTCAATGGTGCAGCCGCAGGTGAATGATCTGCATGGGTGTGGGTAATCAGGATGTGAGTGACGGTTTCTCCTTCTAAAGCTGCCTGAAGTGCTTCTATGTGTTCCGGGATCAGCGGGCCTGGATCAACAACCGCAACCTTGCCGTGACCAACGATGTAGGTGCCGGTACCATTGAAAGTAAAACCTGAGGGATTCCTTGCGGTTACGCGCCGAAGCAGCGGCGAAATGGTTTCTATAGCTGCATATTCGAAGGAGTATTTGTAAACGTAGGGAATCGATATGGGCATAATTCTTAGCTCATGACTTAACAAGGGTTACAGGATACCAAATCACATGGTCAGCCCTAGAGAATAGGGTATTTGCAAACAACTGCATATGGTAGATGATAAGATAAATGTAAATTTCTGTTAAATTTCGTCACGAGCCTAGCCAGAGGTGTTTATGTCTTTAGATTTAGATTCCGCCAACCGACTTATAGAAATCGGTATCGCACTTTCTTCGGAGAAAGATATTAACGTGCTAATGGAGAAAATTTTGCTAGAGGCAATGGACCTCACCAATGCCGATGGCGGCACTTTGTATTTGCATGATGAGGCAAGTAGCCTGCGTTTTGAAATTATCAGGACCCGGTCTCTGGGTATTGCTCAGGGCGGCACCTCAGAGAACAAGGTTTCTTTGCCACCTGTGCAGTTAACCGATGCAGCGGGTAACCCAAACCTGAAGAATATAGTGACTTTTGCAGCAATCAAGGGCAAGACTGTCAATATTGAAGATGCTTATGTGTCCACAGATTTTGATTTTTCAGGACCGAGAAAGTTTGATGACTTGACCGGGTTCAGGTCCCAGTCCTTTTTGACAGTACCAATGAAAAATAAGGGCGGCGAATTAATTGGCGTGCTGCAGTTATTAAATTGCATGGAGCCAGGCAGTCAGCGAGTAATTGCTTTTGCTCAGGATATTCAACCCTTGGTCGAGTCCCTGGCCAGTCAGGCAGCTGTTTCTCTGGACAACGCTCACCTCATAAAAGAAATGGCCGATCTGCAGCAGGCTTTTATCGAATTACTGGCCAGTGCGCTTGATGCCAAATCTCCCTACACGGGTGGCCATTGTCAGCGTGTGCCTGAACTGGCAAAAATGCTGACAGAAGCAGCATCTGAGGAGCAAGCAGCGCCGTTCACAGAATTTAGTCTGAATGAGGATGATCGAAACGAACTCCACCTGGCGTCATGGATGCATGACTGTGGCAAGGTAGTGACACCCGAATATGTGGTGGATAAAGCCACTAAGCTGGAAACGATTACAGACAGGATTCACGAAGTGCGAACACGCTTTGAAGTTATCAAGCGAGATGCCCGGATTCGCTGTCTTGAAGCAATACTCCAAGGCAACGATGCTGCGCAAGAGCAGGTTTTGCTTGAAGCAGAATTAAAGAAAATTGATGACGACTTCTACTTCATAGCGGAAACGAACCTGGGTGGCGAATTCTTAGAAGAGGCTAGTATCGATAGAGTAAAGCAAATCGGGCATAGAACCTGGAGCAGGACGCTTGATAACAGGGCAGGGGTCTCCATTGCAGAGCGAAAACGGTTTGACAAAATCCCTGAGCCGTCACTACCTGTAGAAGAATCCTTGATAGCCGACCGGCCAGATCATTTGATCGAGCACCCGAATGTCCCCTTCAGCGCTGATCCGGAGAATAGATTTGGATTTAAAGTCAGCGTGCCGGAGCACAGATTTAATCTCGGCGAGATCTATAATCTTAGTATATCGAGGGGGACCCTGACAGATGAAGAGCGTTTTATTATAAATGATCACATCGTCCAGACCATTGTCATGCTCGAGAAATTGCCTTTGCCGAAATCTTTGCAGCGCGTCCCTGAAATTGCCGGTGGCCATCATGAGAAAATGGATGGAACAGGCTATCCCAGAGGCTTAGTGGGCTCGCAGATGTCATTGCCTGCCAAAGTGATGGCGATTGCTGATATCTTTGAAGCATTAACCGCTGCTGACCGTCCCTATAAAGGCCGCAAGAGTCTGTCTCAGTGCCTCAAAATCATGAGTTTCATGGCTAAGGACAATCATATAGACACCGACCTTTACCGGTTATTTCTTGAGAAAGGTTTTTATCTGCAGTATGCGCAGCGGTTTCTGCGCGCTGACCAGATTGATGATATTGATATTCAGGATTTTATGGTGGCATAGGATTGCAGTGCGCTTGCGTGTTCAGCAGCGCAATCAGCCAGAGCCTCTGTGTTATAACCGCCCTCCAGCGTCGATACGATACGGCCTTTCGCATATTGTTTAGCCAGATCGATGATGAGCTCAGTAATCCAGCGATAATCGTCTCTGCTTAAAAGCAGCCCACCCAGCGGGTCATCGGCATGGGCATCAAAGCCTGCAGAGACAAAGATGAAATCCGGTTTGTGTTTCTCTATAGCCGGAACCCATTGCGATTCAATGGCGCGTCGAAAGTGCTGACTCTTAGTTCCGGAGGCTAGTGGCACCGACACAATGTGCTCGTTACTGAAAGCCATATAACGGTAGGGGTAGAATTCTTCCTGGAAGCTAGAGCATACCAATACTTCAGGTCGGTCTTTGAATATGTCAACCGTGCCATTGCAGTGGTGGACATCAAAATCAAGTATGGCAATACGGTTGATACTAGGGTGTTGCAGGGCAGTTTCTGCAGCCAGGGCGATATTATTAAATAAGCAGAAACCCATTGCCTCAGCCCGCTCTGCGTGGTGTCCTGGTGGGCGAACTGCGCAGAAAACCCGTTCTGCTGCATTTTCCAGAACTAATTGAGTTGCCTGTATATTTGCCGCTGCGGCCATGAAAGCAGCTTTGATGCTACCGTTACTTAGGTAGGTGTCAGCATCTAATCTAATGGTGCCTGTCTCTGGTTCAGCGGCTATCACTTGCTCGACGAAATGGGCAGGGTGAACGAGGCAAAGCAGCTCAGCTGTAACAGGAGAGATGACATCTTCAGTACCTGTGATAATACCATCAGAGCGTAAGCGATCTAATACAGCATGAAGCCGAGCAGGTCGTTCAGGATGATCGGCTAACTGATGTTGCAGGCAAGCCTTGTGAGTCAGTATTTTGAACATTAGCTGGACCGCTGATAGAGGTAGGACGCAAGACAATATTTCTTGGGGAAATGAATATCCAGGAATAGTCTGGAATCTTTAGAATAGATTGAAATAGCGGTCATACTCCCACTGGCTCGGTTTTGAGTCATCTGGATCATTGCCCTTGGCGTTAAAATTAAGCCAGTCATGTCGCCTTGACTTTATCCAGTAGTCAACATCTTCATGGCCTAGAATGTCTTTTAAGGCGTCGTTCCGGTCCAGTTCGCCAGCCGCTTCCATGATACTTCTTGGCAGTCGTGGTATCTCTGCCGGTAGACCCCAAGCCAGCGCATTACACTCAGTTGGAGGAGTGCTCTTGCTTGTGAAACCGCTCAGTCCTCCGGCTAGAATGGCCGCTAGAGCAAGGTAAGGGTTTAGGTCGCCTGCACCAACGCGGTGTTCGATCCGGGTTGTAGAAGGGGATTTGGAAATCAGCCTGATGCCGGTTGATTTATTTTCTTCACCCCAGGTGGCGGTCACCGGTGGAGCAGCGAATTCACGCATGCGCCGAAATGAGTTAATGGTAGGGCAGAGGTAGCTAGTCGCAGCTGGCATGGTATCGACAAGGCCTGCTATCCAGTGAAGTAGCAAATCCGAGCGATTTTCCGGTTTAGTGGCATCAAAGAAAACCGGTTTAGAGTCAGACAACAGAGAATGATGAATATGCATGCCATTAGAAAAGCCCTTCTGAGGATGGGCCATGAAGGTGGCTGAAAGGCCCAGATCAGAAGCTGTTTCAAAGATAATCTGTTTGCTCCTCATAACGTTGTCGGCCAAGGAGATCGGGTCAGTTGGAACCAGGTTAAGTTCGATCTGGCCATGGCCGTTTTCATCATTCCAGGCTTCCCATTGGATCCCACACCATTCGAGACGCTTGATAACTTCGTTCATGAATCCAGCCGCTCGATACGAATCCCGTAGGAAGTATATGGTCTCTAGTGGCGACGACTCGATGGCTTGCAGATTTTGGTATTGTTTCAGCCTGGCTTCATCAAAACTGTCTTCAAACAGGAAGAATTCGAGTTCGCAGGTTGCTTTGACCTGAAATCCGACGTCATTGACGGCTTTCACGACTTGTTTCAGCTTGGTTCTTGGGCAGAGGTCTATAGCACTGCCATCCATATTAGTAAACTCGCAGATGACGTGCCCTAAATCGGTATCGATGCCGTCAGTGACAAGCGTGTCAAGATCCGGTTTAAGCAGGATATCACCCATCACATTATGTCGGAAAGAATGCCAGAAGGTGAGGTGTGGCGTGCTTTCTGAATCTGCAGCGAGAGCCACATCCGCTATGTTGTGTCCGTTCGGGAGCGCTTTCAAAAATTTCGAGCGATTGCAGTATTTACCCAAGCCAATACCATCCAGGTTCGTCACAAAGCTCCGGATACGCTTGACGTGATGGCGATCCATCCACTGATCAAGACTGGCTTCCTCTCTGAAGGGCGTTGGATTCATAGATCACCCAGTAAGCGATTGATCGTTAATTCACTCAGTAAAGCAGTCGTTCTTAGGCTCGAGTGACACTGAATTCTGCCAAGCACAACTTCTTCGATCAAGGTGCTTTGCTTGTCAAACAATCGCTGCAGATTGCTCGAGCTTCCCGTGATAGTAATGTCTTCGTTACCTGAGCCCCATTCAAAGCAAGTGGTCTCATTGCTGGGTTGAACTTTCACGCGGATATTAACATCTACCTTTTCATGCACGCACTCGAAGAATTCCTGTGCCGCGACCTGCCAGGGGCGTCGATCCTGTATCAGCAATTGTTTTATAAAAGCAGTAAATCGCGGATGCTGCCAGCGCCCTTTTATTTTCAATGGCATGCCAGGATTAACTGTTCCGGCCCAGTCTCCGGATAGGCTGATTTTGGCATCTTTTTGAACACCGCGTTGAATGACAATTTTATCAGCTAAGCAGGAAACCGTGATATTAAATGAAGAAGTCGTTGATATCAGGTTTACCTGGCCCTGATGATGGAGTACATCAAGGGTGAGATGGTGGCGCTTGATATTATCCCGAATGACCCGCGCGAGCACCCGTTCTAATGGCGTAGCATCGTCCATGGTAACGATGGCTATTTGGTCTGGCATAACTTCAGATTTCATAAAATTGGCATTTTACTCAAGTCGGGCCATTAATACACTGTAAAAAGCATGCTAGAAGTAGTCTAGTCGGCTTCGATAAACTCGACGACTTCGAGGTCAAATCCAGATAAGGCATTGTATCGAGTCGGTGAGCTGAGCAGGCGCATCTTGCCAACGCCGATATCACGAAGAATTTGTGAGCCAGCGCCAATAACGCGATAAACACCGGTGTCGTTAGTAGGCCGGGCATTCGCGGGTGTATCAGGGAAGGCGATCACCTGTTCTATTTCTTCTTCCAGGCTGTCCTGGTGACCGACAGCAACCAAAACGCCGGTACCGGTTTCGGCGATGTAGTTGAGAGACTCTTTGATAGACCATGATTGCTTTAATGCTGGACGCCTGGTTCCAAATGCATCTCTGAGCGTATTAATGACCTGTACCCTAACCAGGCAAGCTTGATCTTCGAAGATTTCACCCCGGACTAATGCATAGTGTATAACGCTGCTGGTTGAATCACGATAAGTCCGCAATGAAAAAGGCCCTGCATCAGTCAGGATTTCCTTCTGGTCTATGAGTTCTATGGTTTTGTCATTAATGGCACGATAGTGGATGAGATCTGCGATAGTGCCGATTTTAATGCCATGTTTACGAGCGAATACTTCCAGTTCCGGTCGTTGCGCCATTGTCCCGTCTTCATTCATGACCTCTACGATGACTGCTGCTGGCTCGTAGCCTGCCATCCTCGCCAGGTCGCAGCCAGCCTCAGTGTGTCCGGCACGAGTGAGAACGCCGCCAGGTTTGGCAATTAGAGGGAAGATATGACCCGGCATGACCAGGTCTTCCGGACGCGCATTCTTAGCAACCGCCGTTCTAACAGTTTTCGCCCGGTCCGCAGCGGAGATGCCGGTAGTGATCCCTTCGGCTGCTTCTATTGATACGGTAAAGTTGGTTTCGTGCTGGGAGGAATTCTTGTTTACCATTAGCGGCAGGTGTAATTGATCACCTCTTTCCTCGGTTATGGTCAGGCATATAAGGCCACAGGCGTGTCTAGCAAAGAAAGTAATGTGGTCAGGCGTGACCACCTCTGCTGCAATAATGAGGTCGCCTTCATTTTCGCGATCCTCATCATCCATAATGAGGACTACCTTGCCCTGTCTGAAGTCTTCCAGAATCTCTTCAGTGGTATTTAACTCCACAGTTATGCTTCCTGTTCTTTGAATGGGCGTGATTATACCGAATTGGTGAAACAACTGTGCCTTTATCGGCATTCATTTTATACTTGGATGGACTTTTATCAATTGGCGTAATGATGTCCGGACCCGAGGCTATAACCAATTTACTTAAACGGATCCCGGATGCGAGTATTATTGATGACCCAAATCGGTTGCGTGTTTATGAAAGTGACGGTTTAACCGCAAAGAAACAATTACCGGCTTTGGTGGCGATTCCCGATACGGTAGCCGCGCTACAGCAGATTGTCAGGACCTGCTATCAGCATGCGATTCCAGTGGTTGCGCGAGGAGCCGGTACAGGCTTGTCTGGAGGGGCCATGCCACATCCTCGTGGAGTGTTGGTGAGTTTGGCTCGATTTAATCGCATTCTTGAAGTTGATGAAGAAAATTTGCTGGCACGGATAGAACCGGGCGTCACCAACCTGGCGATCTCGGATGCAGTTTCGCACCTCGATCTCTTTTATGCCCCGGATCCATCCTCTCAGGTTGCCTGTACTATCGGTGGCAATGTCGCAGAAAACTCGGGTGGCGTGCATTGCCTGAAGTATGGTCTCACCGTGCATAACGTGCGCGGCTTAAAAATTCTGACCGCTGAAGGTGACATTGTTTCAGTGGGTGGCGTTGAGTATGACCAGCAGGGCTTTGATCTACTTGCCTTACTGCATGGGTCTGAGGGGATGCTTGGTATTGTTATCGAAGTCACGGTTAATCTCATTGCTAACCCAGCATCGGTTGCGGTATTAATGGCCGGTTTTGATACTTGTGCGGCCGCGGCTGATGCGGTGGGTAGTTTAATAGGTCAAGGTATCATTCCAGCCGGTTTGGAGTTAATGGATAGGCTGGCAATTCAGGCGGCCGAGGATTTTGTCCAGGCTGGATACCCACTGGATGTTGAAGCCCTGCTTTTGTGCGAGTTGGATGGATCTGATGATGATGTGCTGGAGCAAGTTAATCTAGTTGAGCAGCACCTACGAAAATGTGGTGCTGTCTCCGTTACAGTTGCTATAGATGCGAGCGAGCGAGCGCGGTTGTGGCAGGGAAGGAAAGCTGCATTTCCAGCTGTAGGTAGAATTTCTCCGGACTATTATTGTATGGATGGTACTATCCCGCGAAAACAGCTGGCTGAGGTCTTGGATCGAATTACTGTTCTTTCAACTGAGTATGGCCTGCGTGTCGCCAATGTGTTTCATGCTGGCGATGGTAACCTCCATCCCCTGATACTTTATGATGCTAATGTAAGCGGCGAATTGGCGGCAGCAGAAGCATTTGGCGCCGAAATCCTCGAATTATGTGTCGCAGTTGGTGGAACCATCACAGGTGAGCACGGCGTCGGCGTCGAAAAAATAGACCAGATGTGCATTCAGTTTTCGGACCATGAACTGGCTGTTTTTCATGGTGTGAAGCGAGCCTTTGATATCAAGGGTATTCTGAATCCGGGTAAGGCCGTACCAACGCTAAACCGCTGTGCAGAGTTTGGTGCAATGCATGTCCATTCGATTCAGGCAAGTGAAGTTGAGTCGGGTATGGAGCGCTTCTGAAATGCTCGGTGATCAGACCAGTTTGATTCTTGATCAGATTCGCCAGGCCAGCGCAGTCGGACAGAAACTGCAGATACGGGGTTCGGGCACAAAAGACTTCCTCGGTTTCATTGCACCTGGTTTGGTGGTGGTAGAGACGCTGCCACACCAAGGTGTCATCAACTATCGGCCAGAAGAACTGGTGGTTACGGTGAGATCAGGTACACGATTATCTGAGTTAAACGCTGTTCTAGCTGGTGCAGACCAATACCTGGCTTTTGATCCGCCTCAATTTGGTGGTGATCCTACGGTAGGAGGAATTGTTGCCAGTGGCCTGTCTGGACCAGGACGGCCATTTCGAGGTGCGGTACGTGATGCTTTATTGGGCTTAACGCTGGCCACTTCGGAAGGCACTTCGGTTCATTTTGGTGGTGAGGTGATGAAAAATGTTGCCGGCTATGATGTGTCTCGTTTGATGGTTGGGGCTATGGGGACTCTCGGCTGTCTTCTCGATGTCAGTTTGAAAGTGATGCCTAAACCTGAACATGAGTCTTGCGTGAGTCTGGATGTAAGCAGAGACACATTGGTTGCCAGCCTAAGTTCCTGGCATCGTCAGGCTGCTGTTACCGGAGCGAGTTTTGTCGATGGAAAGCTGTTGCTGCGTTTTTCTGGTTCACATGAGGAAGTAAGCAGAATGGTCAGCAGGTGTGCAGGAGAAGTGGTATCAGGTAGTGTTTTTTCTGACCTGAGAGATTTAAAGTTTTCAACTTCGGGTGATTTACTGCGTTTGAGCGTTGCTGCTAATTCCCGTTACGGTCTTGACGAGGCTATTGCCGTGGATTGGGCAGGAGGCATTCGGTGGCTTGAGGATTCTGGCCTGGATTTCGATCATCTACAGCAAGGTCATGCCGTCCAATATTTCGGCAGGTCGGAATTAACAGAGCGATATTCGCCGCTATCTTCCGGGCTGCAGAACATCCACTTGAAGTTAAAGCAGGAATTTGATTCAACCAGCCTATTTAATTATCAACGCCTGTACGGAGCCTGGTAAGTGCAGACTATCATCCACCCTCAACTGAAGAATGATGCGCGTGCGGCGAGAGCCGATGACATACTCCGTAGCTGTGTCCATTGTGGGTTCTGTATATCAGCGTGCCCGACCTATCAACTGCTGGGAGACGAATTGGATAGCCCCAGGGGGCGAATCTACCTGATAAAGAATATGCTGGAAACTGATCAGGTGGCAGAAGCGACTGCGACTCACCTGGATAGATGCCTGACCTGCAGGAGTTGTGAGACGGTGTGCCCTTCTGGAGTTGAATATGTTGAATTGCTCGATATTGCTCGGGAAATGCTGGTTGAACGTAAAGCGCTGAGTTTGAAAAAACGTGTAAAGCGCTGGTTGCTGCGCAAGTTGCTTCTTAAGACCTGGTTGGTCAGGTGCAGTAGGCTGCTTATTAGGATACTAGATCCAATACTGCCGAAAAGCCTGGGCACCAAGGCGATCCTAACCAGAGGTTCCTTTGCGGCAAGGGCGCCCGAGTCTAAGCTGCCGCTAATACAGGAACAAGCCAGCGATATCGACGCTGCCGTCAGCGTAGTACTGCTAAAAGGCTGTGTGCAGCAATCCCTGACACCGGAGGTTAATACCGCGCTGTGCAGGTTGCTGGATGAGCAGGGGGTGTCCTGGCAGTTCCTGGGTAACGAGGGTTGCTGTGGCGCGCTCGAATATCATCTTGGAGAGGTTGACGACGGTCGGTCAAGAATGAAGGCGTTAATTGATCAATTGTATCCATTACTGACCGATGTTGATTATATCGTGTCCAGCGCGAGTGGCTGTGGCGTAACGCTCAAGCATTATGCTGATTATTTTGCTGGCGACCCCGTTTATAGGCAACAGGCACAGGCGGTTTGTGAAAAACTGGTCGACGTCGTTGAGCTGATGGAACAGTTTAGCTGGTGCAGCAGCGCGCAGCGCATCTGGGTACATACTCCCTGTACCCTGGGCCACGGTCAGGGCCTTGATGATCGGGTAGGCGCACTGCTTGCAAAAGCAGGTGCCGAGGTAATAACCGGTAAGCAGGATTTGGCCTGCTGTGGTTCTGCTGGTACCTACAGCGTGTTACAGCCGCTTCTGGCTAATGAATTACGCGGGCGGATGCAGCAAACCTGGGCTGACAGTAAACCAGAGTTTATCGTAACCTCTAATGTAGGCTGCCAGCTTCATTTGGCCGTTGATAGTCAGGTGCCTGTGGTTCATTGGCTCGAGTACCTACGCCAGCATCAGGTTTAGCCGCTCTCATCGAGCCCGTTAATGATAACGATATTGGCATCGCTGGCCTTCCAGCGATGCTCGGCGAGTTGCTGATAGGCACCTGATCGGTACCAGCTAAGTGCACTGGCTTTGTCCTTGAAACGCAGGATGACTGTCCTTGTACTCTGGGCAGGACCTTCGAGTATTTCACCATTGTCGTCCGCTGCGCAGATTTCGCCCTGGTATTGGCGAAGGATATCCATAAAACCGGCTTCATACAGACGGTAAGTCGGCCAATCTGAAATAGTGATATGAGCGACGATGTAAGCGCTCACAGGGACGACCCTGCATCATATAGCCAATGCAACAGGCCCTTTTGAGCGTGTAGCCGATTCGCGGCCTGCAGGTAAATAATTGACCGTGGATCACTCACCATCTCTGGTGTGATTTCGTAGTGATCGTGAATAGGCATATCGTGCATGATCTTGCAGTTAACTTGCCCGACCAACTCACGGTTAATCTGGAAGGGTTGCATTTCCTGAATCAACGCCTCTTTTTCAGCTGACCTGGCAGGGTCATTAAAGTGCTGCATGTCGATCCAGGTATCGGTATAGACAAAATCGGCGCTCTGGACAGCTTCAGTAGGGCTCTCAGCATGGTTGATATGCTGGCTACGAAGTATTATTTCCTGGATTTCCGGGTCGTAGCTTTCAGATAAGGCATTCGTAGCCGGCGTTGCCAGGGTGAAGCGAAAGCCAAGCTTTGAGGCGATCAACGTTAAGGAATTGGAAACGTTGTTCTGGACACCGGTATAAACGAGATGAACATCTTCCAGGGCTTTGTCGGTGTGCTCCATCATTGTGAATACGTCTGTAAGCGCCTGGCATGGATGATATTTTTCGCAGCAACCATTAATAACAGGCACTTGGCTGGCAGCTTGAATTTGCTTGATATCATCGTTTTTGAGCATTCGAGCCATAATGCAACTGACGTTTCTGGACAGATATTCGATTTCGTGCTGGATACCACTAAGTATGAAATTCGAGGAACGCCAGTCGATAAAGATGCTGTGGCCGCCTAACTCAGTCATTGCGACCTCAAATGAGACTCGTGTTCGTGTGCTGGTCTTTTGGAACAGCATGGCCAGTGACTTACCTTTGAGGCTTTCCTGATAGTGTCCAGGATTGGCTTTTATTTGTTTTGCCCGGGCGAGGATTTCGTGAATTTCAGTACCGGTATAATCTTTCAGGTTTGCAAGGTGATGCATATGTGAACTCCAAAAAAAAAAGAACTCGCAGGAGTTCTTCGATCTGGATTTGATAACAGCGCAAAGTTAGCCGATGGCGATCGAATTGTAAAGAGGTGCTTTACCTCGATCTAAAATAGACTTAGTTTATAGTCAGTAAAGGAGTACAGGAATGGAATATAAGCGTTTGGGAGAAAGCGGCCTGAAGGTTTCCATGGTGGGATTAGGTTGTAATAACTTTGGCCGTCGTTGTGACCTGAGCGATACACGAACGATTGTTCATGCTGCGCTTGATGAAGGGATTAACTTTTTTGATACTGCTGATATCTATGGTGGTTCTGGTCAATCGGAGATTCTTCTTGGTAAAGCGCTTCGCGGCATTGATCGCAGCCAGTTCATAATAGGGACTAAATTTGCCAATCCAATGGGAGATGGAGCGTTTAGCAGGGGGGCTTCCAGAGGGTATATCATCAAGGCTATTGAGGACAGTTTAAATCGCCTGGGAATGGATTATATTGATCTTTATCAGCAACATGTGCCTGATGCAGATACGCCGATAGAAGAAACGATACGCGTCCTGGATGACCTTGTTCGCATGGGTAAAGTCCGTTATACAGGCCATTCGAACTTTGCTGGCTGGCAGATCGCTGACGCTGCCTGGACGGCCAGGACCCTGGGCCTGAATTCGTTCTCCTCAGCACAGAATCTCTATAGTCTGCTTGATCAAAGAGTGAGCAGGGAAGTCATCCCTGCCTGTCAGCAATTTAAGCTGGGGCTGCTGCCTTACTTTCCGCTTGCCAGCGGGATGCTGACGGGTAAATATATAAGAGGTGAAGCGCCGGCCAGCGGTAGTCGTCTTGCAAACATGGGAGATCGGGGTCTTGCAGCCTTGCATGATTCAGCATTTGATCGACTTGAGCAGTATCAGCGATTCGCCCAGGATGCGGGGCGTAGTATTCTCGAACTCGCCATGAGTTGGTTAGCCAGTCAGGACATTGTAAGCAGTGTGATCTCTGGTGCGACCTCGGCAATGCAGGTAAAACAGAATGTCCAGGCAGCAAAATGGAAGCTGTCTGAAACGGACTTGATTGAAATAGGAAAGTTGAGTTAGGAATATGTGTGGTCGATTAAATATGATATCTGACCCATTGGCGGAATTACTGCTTGAGGCCTTGGGTCAGCATCACGTTATTCCAACAAAAATGAATGTCGCTCCAACCGAGTCGGTACCAGTGCTTCGGTATGACGGTGATTGGTCTTTGGTCGACATGCGCTGGTGGCTGGTACCATCCTGGTCTGCCGGGCCATCCACCAAGTTCAGT
Source organism: Gammaproteobacteria bacterium (assembly GCA_018666555.1). Lineage (GTDB taxonomy): Bacteria > Pseudomonadota > Gammaproteobacteria > Pseudomonadales > Azotimanducaceae > UBA9926. Next base: position 3,138 of record JABIZD010000154.1, on the reverse strand, counting down.
ATGTTCAACGCCAGAAGCGAAAGCTTGTTAAAAAGTCGTGCTTACCGTGAGCCATTTACCCGGCGTCGTTGTGTTATCCCAGTCAGCGGTTACTTTGAATGGAGGTCTATAGAGGGTCGCAAGCAAGCCATGTACTTTACGCCTGCAGACGGACCAGGATTGTTGTTAGCAGCATTGTGGGATGTCTGGCAGGGCCAAGCGGGGCCCCTGTTCAGTTGCAGTATTATCACTGCAGCGGCACCACCGCAAATGCGTCGTTTTCATCATCGAGTGCCTGTGCAGCTGTTGCCAGCGGATCTTAGTACCTGGCTGGACCTTGATACCTCTATACAGGCCCTTGAGGATCTGCTTCAACCCGAATTACCTGCTCCGCTTGCAGTGCGTGATGTCTCAAGCGTCGTTAACAATGCCCGCAATAAGGATGAACGCTGCCTTCAGGCTATATCCGATGTGGAAATTATTCATTGATCCTTTATTGCCTATTGCTTGCTGAAACGTAAAAGGAACCGGCAATGTTTATCCCATATGATAAAACACCGCCTTGTTGCCATCAGAGTCTCGAAAATAGCCACCGTAGAAGGTTGGCATTCTTTCCCCTGCAGGTCCTTCATCTGAGGCGCCCAGTTCCATGGCTCGAGCATAGAGGGTATCAACCATTTCTCTGGAGCCGGCAGGGATAGCCAGCATATTACCGTTGCCAGGGTGGGTACCGGCGCCGTCGTAGGGTGTACAGAGAGCCAGCATAGGCTGGCCCATATTCGATCCGATGAAGGCGATTCTACCCATATCCATTATTAGTTTAGCGCCTAGTGGTTCCAACAGGTCGACCCAGAACTGTTTCGCTTTCTCCATGTCAGCTGTACCGATGGTTACGTATCCGATCATAATGCAGGTTCCTTTTTGTAGTAATGTCTTGGTCTGCTTGGATCATACGCAGGTCAGTGGATTAGGTCACTGCAAATTTTTGGTTATGGCTGTGTGGGCATTGTGCATGATGAGTGAAACATGTTAATAATTATCTCGATAATGGTATAGAAGAGACAGGGTATGGTAGATAAATTATCTTTGCAGCAGGCAGCCTTGAGCGGGATGACACTAGCATTTCATGCCCAGGAAAACGCTGAACGCTGGGCGATCTTGTCTCCCCTGGGCAATCGCACCTTTGACGACTTAAACCGCAAGGCCAATCAGCTGGCTCGAGCGCTTCGACGCGCCGGCCTGCAGCCAGATGATGCTGTTGCAATGCTGCTTGTGAATCGCCCGGAGTTTGTTGAGGTATATTATGCTTGTATGCGGGCAGGCTTTAGAGTGACTCCCATTAATTGGCACCTCACCGGTGATAATGCCTCATACATTGTCGAGAACTGCGAGGCAAAAGCCTTTATTGCAGATGCCCGCTGTGCCGAGTCAGCGATCTTAGCTTTGCAGCATAACCAGGCGCAATTGAAGGTGGTGGCCAGTGTCGGTGGTGTGCTGGAAGGTTTTAGCAGCTATGACGAGCTCCTGGCAGTCGAGGAAGAGGGTAATATCAATAACCCGGAAATAGGTTCACAGATGCTCTACACCTCAGGCACAACAGGTCGTCCAAAAGGGGTTTTCCGTGAACGCCTGACCGTTTCAGGGGGGGCTTCACCAGCACCGGTTGCCGATACCATTAGTGCGGTTGCAATCGCTGCTGCCTGGAATGCGTCCACTGACATGGCTTTGTGCACCGGGCCTGCTTATCATGCTGCACCGTTAGCGTTTAATATCATTGCACCGATTGCTAACGGGGTTGGTACAGTGCTCATGGATAAATGGTCACCGCAAGAAACCCTGAGGTTGATACTCGAACATAAGATAACCCATACCCATATGGTGGCAACCATGTTCCATCGGCTGCTGGCCTTACCCGCCGAGACCAGGGATCAATACGATTTAAGCAGTCTTCGTTTTATCCTGCATGGCGCTGCACCATGCCCAGTTCACGTTAAGCAGAGCATGATGAGTTGGTTGGGTCCGATACTATATGAATATTATGCTGCTACCGAGGGTGGTGGCGGATTTTTTGTGGGGCCACAGGAATGGCTGGAAAAGCCTGGCACTGTGGGCAAGACACCACCACAGGCAAATAATTGTATTTTGGATGATGATGGTAATATCCTGCCCGCTGGAGAGGTGGGGACTATTTACTTTAAAGCACCCGCACTTCGTTTCAGATATTACAAAGATGCGGATAAAACAGCCGGTAGTTACCGGGGCGACTATTTCACTCTGGGTGATATGGGATACCTGGATAAAGATGGCTATCTATTCCTGACGGGGAGAAGTGCGGAAACCATTATCTCAGGTGGAGTTAACATCTATCCGCAGGAAACCGATGATGTTTTATTGCGCCATCCTGCGGTGGCCGATGTCTGCACCGTAGGTATTCCAAATGAGGAATGGGGAGAGGAGGTTAAGTCTGTAGTTATGCTGAAAGTTGAGATAAGCCTCACTGACGCTATGGCAACGGACCTGATTGATTTCGTGAAGGAGCACTTGCCAGGATTTAAATGTCCTAGAACGATTGATTTTGTGGAAGAGTTACCGCGCTTACCTTCGGGAAAGATACAGAGAAAACAGGTCAGGGCGCCGTATTGGGCGGGTCGTAAAAAACAGATTTGATTCTATCCCCTGGGTCCAGTTAATTGTCGATTGAGGTTGTGTTATGCATTTTAAATTAGTGTTTCTGTTATCCCTGGTTTGCACTTCCGTCGAAGCCGCCAGTCCTAGCGCTGTGCCGGCCAGGCACGGTCTGGTTACCTCGACCTCTAAGCAGGCTAGTCAGGTCGGTGTTGATATATTACGCCAGGGTGGTAATGCCGTTGATGCGGCTGTGGCTACCGCCTTTGCCCTCGCCGTGACTTACCCATCAGCGGGTAATATCGGTGGCGGCGGTTTTGCTCTGGTGCGTTTGCCGGATGGACGGGTATTGTCGCTGGATCATCGTGAAACGGCACCAGCTAGCGCTGGTCGAGATATGTACCTGGACTCGCAAGGCGAGATTATTGAAGGGCTATCTTTAGCCTCTCACAAAGCCGCTGGCACGCCAGGCTCGGTAGATGGCCTACTTGAATTGCAGTCTAAATTCGGTATTTTAGATCGTAAAACGGTGAT
>JABIZD010000068.1 GCA_018666555.1 Gammaproteobacteria bacterium | reverse complement strand
TTAATGGCTAATGGCTAATGGTTAATGGCTAATGGCTAATGGCTAATGGTTAATGGCTAATGGCTAATGGTTAATGGTTAATGGCTAATGGTTAATGGTTAATGGTTATGGAAGGCTGGTTGCACGCCTCACCGCGATAACCCTGAACCCTGAGAATACGCTCGATTGAGTCCCAATATGAAACAGCAACAGTTCGATAATACGGACCGTCCAGCCGCGATGACGAGTGCCAAACCGCAGACCGTTAATTTGAAGATATGGGACCTGGCCTGGCCAGCCATAGTCAGTAATCTCCTGTTCGCTGTCATCGGACTCATCAGCATTAAAATTATCGGCTCGTTGGGATCAGAAGCGGTTGCTGCGGTGGCTACGGGTCATCGTATTTTTTTCGGTGTTCAAGCCGTTCTGATGGCACTTTCAACTGGAACTACGGCGATGGTCGCGCGTGCCTGGGGGGCAAAGAATTATGAAGAAGCAGCTAAGGTAACCAGTGCATCGTTATGGCTGGGCAACCTAGTCGGGGTTGTGTTAACTGTACCCTGCCTGATTTTTGCCGATGCAATCGCTGGGATGTTCGGGCTTAACGAAAATACGACATCCAATGCGGCTGATTTTATTCGGATGTTGTCGATATTTAACATAGCATTTGCGATCAATATGGTGCTGGGTGCGGCTTTGCGCGCCGCTGGCGATACCAAAACGCCTTTATGGATCGGAGCAATAACCAATATTATCAATGTTGTGCTGGTCTATTTGTTGGTTTTCGGCCTCTATGGGTTCCCTGAAATGGGTGTCACCGGCGCAGCATTGGCCAATGGCTTATCGTTCACCGCCAGTGCCGTTATATTACTGGCGCTTTGGTACGGTAAACGGATTCGTTTGGCAGTGGGTGGTAAAGGATCCCTGACCAGAGCCCGTTTAAAACAGCTCTACCAGATTGGTTACCCAGCTGGGCTGGAACAGTTGGTATTTCAGAGTGGCTTTATCGGTTTTTTACTTATCATTGCTCATTTTGGAACCGCGCCCTATGCGGCTTATGGCATAGGCGTACAGATTCTCAGCCTGTCTATGGTGGTTGGCTTTGGATTTTCGGTGGCGGGCGCAACGTTGGTTGGTCAATACCTTGGTGCTCAGCAACCGGAGATGGCAGAACGCCAGGGCTGGAAAGCAACCTGGTTTTCCATTGGCAGTATGATGGCTATGAGTATCGTTATTATGGTGTTTGCAGGAGACATCGCCGCTTATTTAATCAATGATGCCCAGGTCGTTTACTATGCGGTAATCTTTATCTACATCCTGGGTATTACCCAGCCGCTGATGGGTGTCGAATTTACCCTTAGCGGTTGCCTTCGAGGTGCAGCAGACACGCGTTATCCTCTGTTAACGACGATGGTAGGGTTGATTGGGGTTCGCGTCGGACTGGCTGCTTTATTCACTTATTTGAATTTTTCAGTCGAGTGGATCTTTGGTGCCTTGCTTGGCGATTATCTGATAAAGGCGCTGATGTTAACGCATCGATTCCGCTCTGGGCGATGGAAGAATAAGATGAAGCGCTACCACTGATGTTTGTCAGGAAAGACCGTAACAAACTTTGAAGGCGAGCCAGGCAGCAGCTGTTACTGTATAAAAATACAGGTTATGATGCTCCCATGGTCGCACCCGCAATTGATCCTGATACAAACCCCCTCTATTACCTGGATAATTTTCGCTATCTCGTTGACTTCGTAGCTGAGCGCTATCATAGCTTGTTCGATGATCGGGAAAGCTTGTTCCTGAGGCGTTTTGCGCAACTGCCAGAGTCAGCGCAGGCGCTATACGTGCGACTGGCAGAACGGAAAGGCCCTTACTTCAGGGTGGATAAACTCGATTACGCGGAAATACCTGGGCTCAAAGCATCTGTTGCCGAGCTTAGTGAGCATGGTTTTGTCATTGCATCAGGCCTGGACCAGGTTCATATCCAGTTGCATGTACGCAATAAAGTCGAATTATTCGAAATCGCCAGGTCGGCACAGCTCAGTTCAGGGCAGATGAATCGTGATCAGCTGGTTTCGTTGATCATTGATAGCGGTGTGGCAGTTCCTTTGCTGGAAATTATCCGGTTAGGTTATCTTGATGTCTTGGACCGCTTCTATTTACTGTTTTTTGGTAATTCAAGCCAGAAGCTCAATGAGTTGGTGCTGCATGAAATAGGGGTTATGCGTTATGAAGACTATGCCATTGATAGTACCAACCTGTTTGCCCAGCGTACCAATGTTGATGACGCCCTCTGCCTGAACAGGATTAGCCGATTAGCTAAACGTTTGGGTGCAGAGATCATGCGAGCAACCCGGAAACCAAGGCAATCGACGCCAGTATCCGAGAGGGTCTACCCGCTATTCCTGAGCGAATTGTCCACCCAGTTGGATACTATTATTGAGATTCTGCCAGGAAGGCCGACGGCCAAATTTTTGTCCTACCAGTATGATCGGTTGCTACTCAGGCTGGCCGGTTACTGTGAACGACTGGATAAAACAGGAGTGGCATGTCGCCTTTATCAGTTAGCCCTGATACCCCCGAGTCGGGAAAAACTGGCGCGCTTATACCTCAGAGCCAATGATTTAGAGGCACTGACACAGCTTTGTATTGCCATGTTGGCTGATCCTAAAACAGAAGCAGAGGTTTCTTTTGCTGAAAAGAAACTCGCTAAAATAACGGCTAATCACGCGACCGACAGCGTGGTTGGGCCAGTAGGCCCAATGCAGAGAGTGTTACCTGAGGTTAGGTATGGAATCAAGCCTGGCTTCAGCACAGTGGCTAACAACGAGGTAATAAAAGAAAACATCAGTTTCAATATCGATGGCCAGGCGAGCATTGAAGCGCAAGTCATAACCTGGTACGGCGAGCAGGGTAAATCGGCTCAATTCGTGGAAAATCACCTGTTCACGGGGTTACTGGGATTAACCTGCTGGGATATTATTTTTGCTCCTGTGCCAGGTGCCTTTTTCCATCCTTTTCAGAGGGGCCCAGCAGACCTTTATAGCGGCGCGTTCAGCTCGCAAAGAGGCCTGGCTTTTGAAAGACGGTTTGAGCAGTTGCTCGCCAAAGGACAATTGATAAAGCTGATTACGGCGTGTTTTCAACAAAAGTATGGACGAATTAATCCATTCGTTCACTGGCGACGGTTGGAATTAGCCGACTATTGTCGCCTCGCAGAGGCGATAGACCCGGTTGCCTTAGTCAGTGTCTTCCACAGAATGCTGAATGATCCAGTTCATCATTGTTCCGGGTTTCCAGATCTTGTGGTCTGGCATGAGGATCGGTTTGAACTGGTTGAAGTTAAAGGCCCTGGTGACCGCCTGCAGGATCATCAGCGACGGTGGTTGGCGTATTTTAGCCACATTGGCTTACCTGCGCGGGTGCTTTATGTCGCCGATGAAGACCTGGTAAGCCGCGACTCTGGTTTTGAACCGCGTTCAGATTCGGTGAGCGTCGATGCTACAATTTGAAGTGTCAGTGACGGTTCTGGCAGCTTTCGGGCAGCGTCATGACATTAATGCCCGTATCAGTAGCCAGAGCACGGCTATGGAAGGTATCCGAGGCCATCAATTTGTCCAGGCAGACCGCCCAGGTGGCTACCAGAAAGAGCGTTCCCTCCAATATCGCGTCAAACGGGACGAGTACGAATTATTGATCCGGGGAAGGGCCGATGGTTACTACCCGGTCAGTTCAGAAGAGCTTGGTGATCCACCTAAAGTAGAAGAAATCAAGACCACCCGTTTGTCGATAGAGGTTATCCCTGAGCTTCTGAAGACCCAGCACCTTCGGCAACTGGCATTATATGGTTATTTGCTCTGTATCGAAGAAGACCTCGACTGCATTGGCCTGCAACTAACCTACTTTAATTTAGATGACCGCTCGCAGCATAGTAGTTGTAGCGTGGTTCCGCGGGCAGCGCTCAAGGAACAGTTCAATGCCATAGTCAATCCTTATCTTGATCAGCTTCGGATTCGGATGCTTTGGATCAGACAGCGCAACCAGTCCATTACTACCAGTGGTTTCCCTTTTACGCAGTTCAGGACAGGCCAGCGAGAACTTGCAAAGTCAGTTTACAGAACGATTATGCAACAGAATCAACTGGTTCTTCAGGCGCCAACCGGATTAGGAAAGACGCTGGCGACTCTGTTCCCTGCTGTAAAATCAATGGCAGCAACGCCGTTAGAAAAAGTATTCTTCCTTACCGCTAAGACAGCCGGACAGCATAGCGCCGAGGTTGCGGTAGCCGCTATGCAGAATAGCGGTGCTCGCATTCGTGGTGTGACCATCAGCAGTAAGAGCAGAACCTGTTTTAACCCCGAGCTACCTTGTGACCCTGAATATTGCAGGTATGCGAAGGGCTATTACCAGCGTCTTGGACCGGCATTGGTAGAACTCAGGCAGTCAAAACAACATCTGAGTAAATCACTGATTGAAAAGACCGCCCTGCATTTTACGGTTTGCCCCTTTGAGTTAGGCCTGGATGTTGCCAGAGAGGCAGATGTGGTGGTTGCGGACTACAATTACCTGTTTGACCCGACCGTTCGCTTAAAACGTTTTTTTGAAGACCAGAAAGGTGATTACGCCGTCTTGGTGGATGAAGCACATAACCTGGTTGAGCGAGGCAGGGAGATGTTCTCTGCGTCGATTGATAAGGACAGGGTTCTGAACATATCGAAAATACTCCTGGCAGATCGAGCGACTTTAATAAAACCACTTCAGGCAATCAATCGTCAATTACTGGCTTTAAGAAAGCGTTACCCGCAATTAACTGAAAAACCGGTTGCTGTTCCAATAGATAGCCTTAAGCCGGTGATCAAAAAAATTGATGCGTTCTGCATTGCGATGGAGGAGCAACTAGATGATTTTATGTTGGGCCAGAACGATATTATAGATTTGTACTTTGAGGCTCAGCACTTTCTAAGGATTTATGAGCAGTTGGATGAGCGCTACGTGAGTATTTTAACGTGGACTCCAACCAAGACTTTAAAGCTGTTCTGTATTGACCCAAGCAGCCGTCTGCAGGATGGTTTTAAGCGTTCTAACAGCACGGTTTGTTTTTCAGCTACAATGAACCCAAAACGTTATTTCGCCGACCTGCTTGGGTTATCTGAAGAAGCCAACTGGCAGCAGGTGCCATCACCTTTTCCAGTAGAAAATTTTCAAGTTCTCATCGCCAGTTTTATACCAGTGACCTATAGAGCCAGGCAACAGGCTCTGCAACCATTGGTTAGCTTAATCCATCAAGTGATCAGTACACGCAAAGGGAATTATCTTGTTTATTTTCCATCGCTGCAGTTTCTTGGGCAGGTCGCGGAAGCCTATATCAAGCGATTTGCCGCGGAAAATATACTGATTCAGGGGCAGCAGATGGATGATTCCAGCAGTCAGGAATTTCTTTCCCGTTTTAGTGAAGTCGAGCAAGTGACCGGGTTTGCAGTGATTGGTGGGCGCTTCTCGGAAGGCATTGACCTGGTTGGTGACCGTCTTATAGGGGCGATTATTATCGGCACAGGGCTACCGCAGATTAATTCAGAGCGAGATTTCATAAAAGATTACTATTCGGCCCCGGGCAAAGGCTTTGAGATGGCTTACCAGCTACCCGGCATGAACCGTATCTTGCAATCTGCTGGTAGAGTCATCAGAAGCGAGCGGGACAAAGGTTTGATATGCTTAGTGGACCCGCGCTTTACCGAACCTAGATATCGTCAGCTAATGCCAGATACCTGGCCGGTTGAGGTGGCTAGGAGTTCTGGCGCATTGCAGAAGGCAATGATAAGGTTCTGGTCGCAGGCAAAGCAGATTGTTAATCTGTCTGACCATGAGACTGCAGATAAGCAAACCGTCTGAGCCAACCCCGTGGCATTGAAAAAGGAAAACTAATGAAGATAGGCGTTGTCCTGCCCCATAATGAGATCGGCTCTGATGCCGGTGCAATGAAGGCCTATGCCCAGGGTGTCGAAGCGCTCGGCGCTGATCACCTGTTAATATATGATCATGTGCTGGGTGCAGATCCTGATCGACCCGGGGGCTGGAAAGGCGCCTATAACAAGGATACTCAATTTCATGAGCCTATGACTACGCTTAGCTATATTGCAGGCATCACAGAGCAGATTGAATTAGTTACCACCGTTTTAATCCTGCCGCAGCGACAAACCGCGTTGGTCGCAAAACAAGCGGCCCAGATCGCTCTGTTATCGAATAATCGATTACGCCTCGGTGTCGGTACTGGCTGGAATGAGGTTGAGTATGAAGCATTGAACGTGCCTTTCAGGGCCAGGGGAAGGCGGCAGGAGGAGCAGGTTGAACTGCTCCGACAGCTCTGGAGTAGTGACTCGCTCAGTTTCTCGGGTGAATTCCATGAGGTGACATTGGCCAGTATTAATCCCAGGCCCTCAAAGCCAATACCCATCTGGTTTGGCGGTGGTGCACCCGCGGTATTAGCGCGATGTGCTGAGATGGGCAACGGTTGGATGCCGCTGATGGGGCCCAATCAGGCTGCTCAGGAAGCGGTAACACAGCTGCAGAGCCTGTGGACGGAAAAGGGTAAGGACTGGAACGACTTTGGTATCCAGGCCCAAGCACAGTGTGCTGGCGGGACTCCGGAAAGATGGTTGTCGCATTATCAGCGCTGGCAGGCCATTGGAGCTACACATATGGCCATAGCGACACATAATGCAGCTAAAGGCTCTGTTGATGAGCATCTCAGTGCAATCGCGTCCTATATGGAAGCCATCCGCTGAAGCCTAGCCAAGGATATCCTGCAAAGCCCTGAGATCTGTGATGACGTCCGGGAATGACGCTGAGGTCTCTGTCTTGAATGCTAGAAGCTGCATTCCTGCAGCCTTTGCTGCTTCACAACCGGTTAGTGAATCTTCTATGACGAGGCAGTGTGCGGGTTTGACGGCAAAATAATCGGCAGCAAAGAGAAAGAGATCCGGCGCGGGTTTGCCCCTGGTAACCTGCTCGGCACTGAACAGGCGGTTTTTGAATGCGGGTAGCAGTCCGCTGAGACCAAGGGACAAGATCATTTTTTCATGGCTGCCGCTGGATGCAACGCAATAAGGTTTTTTCAGGTTGCTGAGCAAATGCAATGTTACCGGGTCAGGCTTTAAGTTCAATTTGAAAGCGGTAAAGGTTTCCTGCTGAACCCGTCTCCAAAATGTATCATCCAGGGTTAGATTGTAATATTGCTGTGCTCGAGCCTGCATGTCGGAAAAACTCAGGCCGAGAAATAAATTTGTCGTTTCCGCCGGCGAATGGCGCACTCCTTTAGCCCTTAGATGCCTGTAAAGTACGTCGTTTGCGAGGGTCTCAGTATCAACAAGAACCCCATCGCAATCGAATATGATTAAACTGACATCATCTGGATTGATCATTTGCGGTTAGTTTCCGGTGAGGAAAGGTGAAGCTGACTTTATCGACTGGTTGCTAAGATCGTAACCAGGGGTGCTAAGATCAGATTATACCCGAAGCGTGAAAGAACACGAACTATGGCAGATTCGATATTGTGGCATTGGCAAGATGTCTTAAAAGCCGTTGGTAGTGCAGTGTCCGGTGATGGCCCGGAAATGACTGGCGTTAGTATCGACTCCAGGACGCTCCAGCAGGGCGATCTGTTTGTACCTATCAGCGAAAAACTTCCGGCGCCCTATAATCAGATTCAAGGCGCTCGAAATGGACATGATTTTATGGCGAGTGCTTTGGATCGAGGTGCTTCTGCCGGTTTGGTATCCAGGTCAGTGAGCACTGATCTACCCTTGATAGAGGTGGACGATACATTTCAGGCCCTATGGCGGTTAGGGCAGTATGCCAGGAATCGCCTGGCCACTGATAGCTCGGTGGTGGCTGTTACTGGTAGTAGTGGTAAGACCACACTGCGAGCGTGGCTGGAGGCGGTGTTTTCAGACCAGTTTCCGACCCATGCATCAGTAAATAGCTATAATAATCATCTTGGGGTGCCTTTATCGCTGGCTAGAATGCCGGCTAATACAGCTAAGGCAATTTTTGAGGTTGGTTGCAATCATCCCGGTGAAATTAAGCCTTTGGCTAACCTGGTTCGACCTGATATTGCCGTTGTTCTTAATGTGCTACCCGTGCATATTGGTCATTTCCGATCGATTGATGAGCTCAGACGCGAAAAGTTGTCCATCGCCGATGGGCTTGAAACGGGGGGGGTGCTGGTGCTGCATGAGGACCTTCCAGCGCCTGCGAATGTAAAGGTCATCTCTTTTGGATTGAGTGACCGGGCAGAGGTGCAAATAGTTTCAATAGACGAATTTTCTTCAGAAAGGTCGCGCCTGAAGATTAATGTGTTGGGACAACAGGTGCTAGTCGACCTGCCAGTTAGTGGCCGTCATTGGGCATTGACGACGGCAGCCTGCCTGGCTGTTCTGAGTCAGGCAGGTGGTAATCTGGATCAGGCGGCACAGACCCTCTCCGGTATCCTGATCCCGCAAGGTCGAGGTGATAAGCAGATTGTAAATGGGGTTAGCATTATTGACGAAAGTTATAATGCTAATCCAGCCAGTATGTTACAGGCAATTACTAACCTGAAACGTCAAGATAGCGGACGGCAGTTCGCAATCCTTGGAGAAATGCTGGAGTTAGGCGAGCAATCATCGCAGGATCACGATAACGTACTGATGGCCTGCCAGGGTATCGATCGGCTAATTACGGTCGGGGATCACTTTTCAGCAGGTCAAGGCAAAGTTGGCCAGGACCACTACCAATCAGCACAGGATATTGATATAGCGTCTGTTGTGGAATGGCTAAGACCGGGTGATACCTTGCTGGTAAAAGGATCTAATGCGGTCTTCTGGGGTAATGAGTTTGTCACTAAAATCAGGACGGCGCTGGCTTAATCAAATTAGCATGGCATATGGGCTGGACCTCAGAGAGCTGTTTCTGTGTTTTTGTTAATGTAGATGCCGCGTTGTTCGTGGTCGAGTTCACTGGCATCGCGCCAGGGCAGGAGTTGGTAATCGCCCTGACTGGTATCTCCCATCAAGGGGTACTTGATAATCTCGAAATAAGGGGAGTAATCGAAATCACTGGGCGTGCATAATTTGGGATTACGACGGTAGAACCGAATAGTGCCATCGGCTATTTCTCTGACCAATGGTAAAATAGGAAAGTCCACCTGTGCATAGGCTTCTGCCACCATAGTTGAGCATACAGTGTGAGTCGATGGGCCGGATCTGAATTTAAAAAGAGAGGACCGCCAGCGTCTTGGTAATACAAACCAGGGCAGGAGAAAACGGAACAGATCAAGTATCTGCCTTATATCATACGGCACGCCTAATCGACTTATGGCGTAGCTGACTACGCTATCAGCGTCGGCTTTGCCTAAGCCCTTGGGCCTCGCGATTCTGAGATGAGAGCCAGTATAGAACCTCAACGGTTGCGCGACCGTACCTTGGCCAAGGCGACTTTCTATTAGTAGAGGTTCGTTGTCAGCTCCGTCAAAATAATCAGCAATAGTATTAACAAGGTGTGCATTTTTGATCTCGTTGACAGTGCCAATGTAGAGGGCAGCATGAGTCCAGGGTGAATGGGTGACCCAGCGAATCACATTGCTGACTCTTGATAATCCTTCCACTAGCACTATATCACCGGGCTGGAGGTTGTCAGCCATTTCATCCAGATCACTTAAAGGCCTTCTGGTAGCACCGGTTTCCACGTTGAGGAAAGTAACCAGAGAATTGTAGAACCATTTCATACCACTAATACCTGTGTTTTCTTACAATAAATAGGAGATTTTGGGTCGTTTGTATAATAACGCTTCTGTCTCAGCTTCTCTCTGCTTAGTTTACGTGCCATAATTTTTGTAGAGGAGTTTGAATGATAGTAGATAATTTAGGACGCAGCTTTAAGAATCTTCGCGTCAGCTTAACAGCTGCATGCAATTATGCCTGTACTTATTGCGTTCCTGATGGAAAACGACTGATGCCGGCTCGAAATGAGCTTTCTGCAGATGAGTTGCTTAAGCTGGTTAGTTTCATCCAACAGGCAGCAGGGATTGAGAAAGTAAGAATTACTGGTGGTGACCCCCTGGTAACTCCCAAATTTGATGATTTCCTGATCGGCGTTTCGAAGCTACCACTCAGTGATTTAAGCCTAACGACCAATGGCCAGTTGCTGCTTAAAAAAGCCGCGGTGCTTGAAGAATCAGGGATCAAACGTATTAATATTAGCCTTGATACCCTGAATCCCCTTAAATTCAAGCAGATCGCCCGCGGTGGAGACCTTGAGACGGTACTCGCTGGCATCGCTAAAATGCAGGCCTTGGGAATAAAGATCAAAATCAATATGGTGCCTATGAGAAATCAGAATCTAAGCGATATTCTGAGATTACTGGATTTTTCTCTGGAGCGTGATATCGAACTACGATTTATTGAGCTGATGCGCATGGGGCATTTACTTCATGATTCATCGTATCAACAGGAGTTCCTGTCTATGCAGGAGATACTCGATGAAATTGCAACGGTGTACAGTTTTCAGAGAGCGGATGCGCCTTTTGATTCAACCGCGGTTCGCTTCCACATACCTGATAAGGGTTATTTCGGAATCATAGCGAATGAAAGCGAACCTTTCTGTACCGCCTGCACGCGGCTGAGAATTTCTTCAGATGGTTATCTTTATGGTTGTTTGTCGAGCTCCCGGCGCCAGTCTTTGGCTGAATTGCTTGAACTACCGTCTCACCTGGTTCTGCCCAGGTTGCAAAGGCTCCTGGTCAGTGCTTTGGGGGATAAACAATTGTCCTTTCAGGGCGAGACAACGGTAATGAAATTTATAGGGGGTTAGCAGATCAATCGATCCGATGTGGAATCATAAGCCGTGCCCATAACACTGGTTGTTAACCCCAGAGCAGCGTTAATATTGGTGCCTCGATTGAAAAATCGGTTGGCAACATTTCGACCCAAGGCCCCAGTAAAAATTGCGACAAAATCGAGACAGTTCTGCCGGTAACCGATAGAACTGTGAAACCTACTCTTAGTCATAGCCGGAGATAAGCACAAATGATGGATCTAGACATACCAGAACGATTGATTCCCGTACGAGATAAGATAGATAAGTTTGTACGAGAGCATGTTGACCCACTGACCGAGGAGTATTTTGACGAAATTAATGTGGGCGATCGCTGGTCGTTCACTGACCGTCAGACTGAGATTATGGATGGCTTGAAGGATCGGGCCAGGGAAGCGGGGCTGTGGAACTTCTTTCTGCCCGCAAGTCAGGGCGGAGCGGGGGTCAGCAATCTTGAATACGCCCATCTTGCAGAGGTGATGGCGAGGAATCCCATAGCCTCTGAAGTCTTCAACTGTGCTGCTCCAGATACTGGCAACATGGAAGTACTGGAGCGATATGGTTCTGAAGCACAGAAAAAAGAATGGCTGGAACCCTTGCTCGACGGCAAAATACGTTCAGCATTTGCTATGACCGAGCCGCAGGTGGCTTCATCTGATGCAACCAATATCTGTACTTCAGCTGTACTGGAAGGGGATGAATGGCTTATCAACGGAGAAAAGCACTATATTTCCGGTGCCGGTGACGCTCGTTGCAAAGTGATGATCACCATGGTGATCACTAATCCAGAGGCGCCCAAGCATTTACGGCAGTCCCAGATCCTTGTTCCCATGGATGCGGCCGGCGTGGATGTGCTCAGACCCATGTATGTGTTTGGTAAAGATGATGCTCCACATGGGCATATGCATATTAAGTTTACCGATGTTCGAGTCCCAAAGGAGAATATGATTCTCGGCGAAGGCAGGGGCTTTGAGATCTCTCAAGGCCGACTTGGTCCTGGAAGAATTCACCATTGTATGCGCTCAATCGGTGTCGCTGAAAGAGCATTGGAGCTGCTCTGCCGCAGGTCCATTAGCCGGACTGCATTTGGTAAGCCGTTAGCAGAATTAGGTGGTAACTATGACATCATTGCTGACGCCCGTATCGAGATCGATATGTGTCGCCTGGCCGTTCTGAAAGCGGCCTACATGATGGACACAATCGGTAATAAAGAAGCTCGAAAATACATATCGGCGATCAAGGTCTCAGTGCCTAACATGACCCTTAAGATTATTGATAGAGCGATCCAGATGCATGGTGCTTTAGGTGTCTCCCAGGACACACCTCTGGCCGCTATGTGGACCGGGCAGAGGACCTTACGGTTGGCAGACGGGCCTGATGAAGTGCATCGACGCGTCATCGCCAGGGAAGAACTCAAGCAGTATCAGTAGAGCCCTGATCTGGGTTAACGAGACCTGGCTTTGAGGTTTCTTTAGCAGGCACAGAAAATGGCTCTGACAGGGTATACTGTTGGCTATGGAAATTACCACTCTATCGGTAACCCGTGTCCGTGCCCGATTTAAGGCATTGGTTGACGTTTTACCGGTAGTACATCGTGTTGGCAAACCGGTTGGCTTCTGTTTACTGCTGGCATGCCAGCTATTGTCCGTGACGTCTGTATCCGGCCAGTCAATTGCCCCTGTAGACGAGACTTTATCAAATCCTATCGAAACGCCCGCTGGGTTTTCCCCTGAGCCGGGTGCTTTGTTGCCGGCTGGTGGTGTCGTCAGTACTGCTGACATGGCTGCAAATAACCTTGATCCAGTCCTTCATATGATTGATGAAACCTTGGATGGCCATGTAAAGGCCTCTCTGGTATTCGCCTCTTTGATGCCGCTGCCCGCGGGTGAGCGGGTGAACGTTACCCAACTGCTGGTAATGCAGGAGGACTTCTCTGGTTCTCTGGATATCTACCCGTTTATTGATATCCAAACGGGAATTCGCCTCCAAAACAGGGATATTGAGCAGGCTAATTTTGTCTCAGTTAAGAGTACGGCAATGGATGTCACTTTCGAGACGGATGTAGAGTTGCAGATTGACCTTCTCGCCGATGATCAGCAAGCGATGCCCGTATTTCGGCTCAATAATGTAACGCTGTATCGAGACGACCAGATTGAAGTTTCCTATAGAAATCTGCAATTGCCTGGAAATACTGAGCATGCACTTAAGCTACCGTTAAGGTTGAGGCTGGTCTCTCTGGACAGACCTTTCCCAGAAGCAGATGACCTTACCGAACCGGTTTTACCTATAGCGGCAGCGACAACCGATGTGGTGTGGCAGACGATAAAGGGCGAAAGCCGGCAGATAAACCCAGGCAAAGCGGTGCAGGTTAATGTTGTGGTGCCGCAGATAATTAAAACAGCTGAGCCCTTCCAGGCGTATATTGAGTTGCTCGACCAGTATGGAAACCCGGCCAAAGGACCATTACCATCGTTTGATATATTGCTTGACGGCAGTTTCGTTGACCGGGCAGATTCGAATGGGCGTGATGGCAATACCATTCAGATTCCTGAACAGATGGTGACAACAGCGGCTCTGCACACGGTGTCAGTTCGATCCACTGGAGGTGGCCTGAGGGGCGTGTCACCATTAATTCTGGCTGAAGAAAACCCGGATTTCGAGCTGTATTGGACTGATTTCAGCAGTTTAAGTCTGGCAGCCCTAGCGCAAGATAAAATGGCACAACCAGCAGGTATTGCCATTACCACCGAGGTAGTCGATCCACCCTTAATAACCGCTATCGAGCCCCAGGCTGAAACGATGCTCGGCCAACAACTTAACTACCATGGGATAAGGGAGGGTGGGTCCTGGTTAGAACTGACACGCGGAACGACTCAAGCTTCAGTGCTACTAGCTGAATTGACTGGCGACAGAAGGCGAGCTTCAACCACGTCAATCCAGTTACTAGCGGGACCCAGCGGTCATGAATGGCTGTTGGAGCATTATGGCCAATTAGGATCAACTTTTGGTATTACTGCGACTCGGGCCTCTTTGCAACATAGATGGCAGAATCCAGGGCCCGCTACAGCCATCCTGGCTAAACCGGGTGAAACCTGGCTGCAGGCTTTGGCCCAGGGCCGAACTTATGTAACCAATGGTACAAAGGCGATTGTGTTATGGGAT
The DNA here is from genome assembly GCA_018666555.1 of Gammaproteobacteria bacterium. Lineage (GTDB taxonomy): Bacteria > Pseudomonadota > Gammaproteobacteria > Pseudomonadales > Azotimanducaceae > UBA9926. The sequence goes on along the minus strand of JABIZD010000068.1, from coordinate 3,229 downwards.
TTGAACGGAGCTGCCCCTGGAGCGAGAACGGGCGATAGCCAACAGAGGCTAATGAGTCTTGATATCTTCTCGGATGTTCCGGTGGTTCAAGTTGACTGGTTAAAAAATGGTCAGGTTCTTGGCAGCACCTTGAGCGAGCCCTTGCAGGAAAGCGATAACGACCTAGATGAAAGTAGTCTAAGGCCCTTGCCCACAGCCAGGACGTTGTGGCTGAACATTAGCCTCTTTTCTTCGGCAAAGCCGGTCAGGCCTGGTCTGAGCCTGCCGCGTAATGCTCGTGAATGGCTGGGCTATATGAAAATGAAGGGCTTGAAGTTGATTGCGATCGCTGCACCTGCTTTCGATAAAGTCAGTGATTCAGCTATTGCCATTAATCCAGATGACCGGAACCGGGTGGATTTTCTAGGTTGGACGCATGGCAGTTCAATCTCATTTAGGGCTAAGGTAGAAATTCCGGCCGGAGCTCTACAAGGGGTAGCCGATTTCAATGAAATCCCCGTTCAGCCTTCCGCCATTCCGGCAGTTAATCAGGCCGTTGGCATCACTGAAGATCAGTCAGTAACAGCAAGCGATGGGTCTGATTTGTTAGCACTAGAGCTGAATATCCGGGAAGGTTTTGAAGATGTTTTGTTCCTGCCCGGCATACGTGAACCTTCCACAACGCCTGGACTAGAAGAGCTTGTCATGCTGAATTCACTCCAAATGGAACCGTTCCAACGAGATCTGATTGCCAATGGTTATCGAGACAAGGTGGTGATTCGCATTGAACCTGAACTGAAATCCCAGGAGTACTCGTTTACCTATAAAGATACCCTTAACCTGTTAACTGGAGACTATTATCATGCTCGTATCCGGTTGCAGAACGGTGATTTTATTTGGACCTCACCAACCTTTGTCGGTGGCTTTGACTCGGTTTTTTAGGAGTGCTGCAGGGGTTCTGATTTTCATTTCTGGGAGTAACGGGCTTAAATGAATACTCACGGTAACGGTTTGATTGCCCGTTTAGCCCCTCCTCGATGTGACCAATCCTGTTTGGGAAATTGGCCTAGCCTCGGGCTAGGCGTGGCGGCTCGTTAATTTAACTTTTTCTAATTTAAAACTTTAATAAACAATGACTTAACGGAGATTATCAATGAAATATCTACATACTATGGTGCGCGTCAATGATGTTGATGCATCTCTGCAGTTTTACTGTGATTACCTGGGTTTGGAAGTTTTGCGCCGGCACGACATAGAGAGTGGTCGATTTTCTTTGATTTTTCTAGGTGCGACCGCGAATCCTGAATCGCAAATAGAACTCACCTACAATTGGGATGGCGACGAACTGGGCTGCGGCAGTCGCAATTTTGGTCACCTTGCCTATGAAGTCGAAGATATTTATGGGCTATGCCAGAAGCTCATGGATAATGGTGTCATTATTAACCGTCCGCCTAGGGATGGTCGCATGGCATTTGTCCGTTCACCTGACAATATATCCATAGAATTGTTACAGGCAGGTGAGGCTTTGCCTGCTCAGGAACCGTGGAATTCCATGGAAAATATCGGCGAGTGGTAGGGTGCCTGCCAGTTAATTGCTGGAGGTTATTGATACAGTTTCTCGTCCAACCAGGTAATAAGGTCCGATATGACCGTAGCACGATTGGGTTCATTGAACATCTCGTGCCTGCCACCCGGGTAAATATTCATATCTACAGTTAATCCTGCGCGCTGATAAACCTTGAATAGCCGCTGCAGGTTGGTAAGTCCGATATGGATAGGGTCATCGCTGCCGGAGACACAATATATGGGTAGTGACACGGCTTCCAGTTCTGTTGCAGACTGTTGCCAGCCTATTTTTTCCTGGTGTAAAAGCTGTGCCAGGCTTTCAGGGAAGGGCACCGTGCCGCAATCAGGGTCCTGTATATAGGCCGCAACCGTATCAGGATCCCTGCTTAGCCACTCGAATCCAGTTGGCATCTGGTATTTCTTAGCAAAAGCCTTATTAGACTGACCAAATAGCAAAAATTGGAGTAGTTTGCTGTGGCTGAGCGGTCCTAATCGCCTGGCCTCGAAGCCAACGATGCTACGGGTAAGCCACTGCATTAATGGATGGCCAATACCCGGTGACCCTGACAACACCATAGCCGATAGGTCACTTCCCCAACGGGGTAGATACTGTTGCGCCAGCATGGCACCCATGCTGTGTCCAAGCAAAATGACAGGGATATCCGGATGACGCAGCCGCTGTTGCTGCAATATCTGCTCAGTATCAGAGAGCGCCTGGCTCCAGCCGTTTACTCCAAAATCGCCTGGCTGAATCGCTGTCTTGCCATGGCCACGATGATCATTGGCAGTTACCGCATAGCCATGCTGCTGCAGTGTTTGCATAAGGTCAAGGTATCGCCCAGCGTGCTCTGCCATACCATGGGCGATATGGATAATACCTTTGGGTTTTTCCGGTTCGGCACGATAAGTATGGATGCGGGTTCCGTCATGGGCCACAAAAATGAAAAATTCCATTATTGCTCCTGAGAGTCGAAAAGGGTGTTGAGAAACCGAGCCACCCCATTTTGGGTGTTAGGGCTGGTTATATAGGTCGCAGCATCCTGAACTCTCTTGCTGGCTTGGCCCATAGCAACCGAGGTGCCCGCAGCAGCGAACATATCAAGATCTCCGTCAGTGTCTCCAAAGGCGATGACCTGTTCTGGGTCGAGGCCTAGATGGTCACATGTGGTTATCAGCGCTAGTCCTTTGTTGGCTTTAGCTGCAGTAATGGTGAGAATCGACTGGCCCGAGGGCCCAATTGAATCTGCCACTGAAACACGTTCAGTTTCAGCGGCCAAGGTTGACCGGATACTGTCTAAGGCCTGGGTTCCCTGCACCGTAATCATTCTTGCTGGCTGTTTCGTTGCTTGGGACAAATTGGTAACCCACTTAACCGGACCGATGTCTTTAATGTTTGCGGGTTCTGGGAGGCCGGTCAAGACGGTATGCGAGTCATAGGTCACAGTAGCGATGCAATCGTGAGAATCAATTAACGGATAGATAAGCTCTGCAATATCGCTGGGCAGGCGATGATCGGCGAGGTCCTGGCATGTCAATGGGTCGTACACCTGTGCGCCGCTGCAGGTGATAATGGGTGATGTTAAATTCAATTTATCGGTTATCGGTTTGGCCAGGTCGAGCCAGCGCGCAGTAGCAATAATGATTTCCAGACCCATTGATTTTGCTTTAAATAAGACCTTACATT
>JABIZD010000043.1 GCA_018666555.1 Gammaproteobacteria bacterium | reverse complement strand
TTGGGGAGTTGAAGCGTTGAGTGGCTAGGTAGTACAAAATTTTATTACGGTATATTTGACGGTACATATAGAAATATAACTAATTAAATCGTTATTTAACAATAACTTAATTGGTTAATTCGGGCGGTGCCGTCCCGACCAATTTCCTGCCTAATGGCATCTGACCAGACCTGGAATAATTTCACTCTGTATCGGGGCTACCAATCGTGTCACCTATACGCTGCAGCCCCTATCGTTTGCAGCCATAAGGTTAGATACTATGCAACGTTATGCCCGTGGGGCTGGCGTTATCGAATCTTAATGCAACACTCCAGAATAGGGCCTGGTCACCGCCTATTTGATATGTATCCACCTTTAATGTTGGCTTAGTAAACAAGCAAACAAAAAATAAAGGAGAAATAGATGAAAAGAAACGCAGCCCTACTGGTTAGATCTGTCCTGATGTGCAACCCCGTGATTGCGGGTTTGATTTCCTGCGTTACGCTATCTTCTGGTCAGGTTAAAGGTTTTGATGGGCTCAAGGTGTTCTTCTGCGGCACTGAGGGCTCTGGTTGAGTGGGCATGATCGGAAACGCAAATTACCCCTGGCTGCCTTTGGGTGGTTGCGCCATTGCTTCGAGCCAAGTGCGCAGGATCTTGTTAACACGATCATCGAGTTCATTGGGCTCGATCCCGACGCGCTTCGCGTAGGGTAAGCGGAAGATTCTATAGCCGCGTACAAAAGCAGAGAGTGCTACCTGTAGTGCATCCAGGTCTTGACCTCGATCAATGTCTCCATCGATCACGTCCTGCCGTAGTTGGCTAAGTTGCCCCTCGTATAGAGGCATTGGATCAACCGTATTATCCCCATCAAGCACGAGCAGCGCACGTAGCATACTGTCATTGGTGTCATTGGTGTCATTGCTGGCGTTCGAACGAAAAGCCCGAAGCCGTCGTGCGACGAATCTTGCTTGCGCTTTACCCTTCGTAAAAGAGTTAACGAATGCGTCGAATTGCCTATTGATTGCGGCGCGTAGGAGCTCTTGTCTTGAGCCGAAATAATGGTAAATGTTGCCTCGATTGACGCCAGCACCCTCGGCCACCTGACGGAGATTAAGTCCTGCCAGCACGCCGTTGTCCCGGATGAGTTCAAGGGCGACTTCAATGAGTCGTTGCTCGGTTTCAGCCCGACCTCGCTTTGGTTTTATTTCTTTTTTTGATTGGGAATCTTTCATTGTTTTAGCCAAGAGCCACTCCATTTTTTCGTCCGACTTGCGAGGTAATCATTCGAGAGTTAACATCACGATAACTCAATTTAACATAACGATAATAAACCGCAAATAACAATAGACCCCAACATAAGAGGGAGGAGCAGAAAAATGATATAACAAAGCCATATAGTTTTATATGTTCTCGCAGGGTTGTTGCTTACTGGTTGTGGTGGCAATAATCAGCAGACGGAAGAGCAGCGTTCGGCAATCAGGCAACCTTTTTTATAACCGAGCAATGGCTGTAGGACTAGGCACAATGTGCAAACAAAGGAAGTGAAATGTCAGAATCGTTTCAATATACCCGAGAGATTGTCAGGGAAGGCAAAGTGCCCGTCTCTACGAAAATTTATCAAGGGTTTGGCGGCATTGTAAACAGCCATAAAGATTTTGCGTTCAACACTTTTCTATTGCTTTATTACAGCCAGATTTTAGGCTTGTCTGCGTCACTGGTATCTATTGTGATCGCAATTGCACTCATCGTCGATGCGGTTTCAGATCCTGTGGTCGGCTCCATCTCTGACAATTTCAAATCCAAGCTAGGCCGGCGGCATCCGTTTATGATTGGCGCCGCCATTCCATTCGGGCTAACATTATTTTTCCTATTTTCGCCACCGGCAGGCCTTGGGACATGGCTGTTACTGGCCTGGTTGTTATTCTTTACGATAGCAGCAAGGCTCATGTTTACATTTTTCATCATTCCCTGGAATGCCATCGCCGCAGAGTTTTCCAATGACTATGTTGAACGCACCTCAATTATTACATACCGGTACATGGTTGGCTGGGTCGGTGGGGTGAGTTTTTCGCTTTTCACCTGGAGTTATCTATTCCCTAATACTGAGGAATACCCTGCGGGACAATTGAACCCAGAATATTATCCGGTTTTTGGCGCTGTCGTCGGTTGTCTCGTGGTTGTTTGGGCATTTATTTCCGCCTTTGGAACAAAAAGAGAAATCCCTTACCTGCTTCAACCTATCAACCCGACACCGTCCTTCAGCTTACGGCGGATTTTAGGCGAGGTAATGTTAGCCTTGAAAAACCATAATTTCCGTCGCCTGTTTCTGGTGGCTCTGTTATTTTCCGGCCTGGCGGGCGTGGGAGGCGTGTTCGACATCTATATGAACACTTATTTTTGGGAATTCACGCCAGATGAGCTGCGTTGGTTTGCCTTTGCCGCAATAGGGGCTATTTGCGCGTTTATCACCGTACCGTTTCTACAACGCTGGATCGACAAGCATATCTTGCTGCAATACTTCCTATCGATTTATATGATCGGCGCCATCCTCAAAGTATGTTTTCGATTCTGGGGTGTTTGGCCTGAAAACGGCGATCCGATGTTGTTAACTATGCTGATCGTGCACGCTATCATCATGGTTTACCTGCTGACAACTTGCGGCATCATGGTGGGCTCGCTGATTATCGATTTAATGGATGAACAGGAACTAGAGACAAGCAAGCGTCAAGAGGGGGTTTTCTCATCGGCGCTTGGTTTTTCAGCCAAGCTCACCAGTAGTGCAGGTATTGTGATTGGCGGGTTTTTACTTGATTTTGTTATTGCATTTCCCAAACAGGCGAAAATGGGGGCAGTTGACGATGACACATTATTCTTATTGGCCCTGAATGACGGTGTGATTATCCCGCTGCTCTTTTTTCTGCCTATTTATTTGATGACTAAGATGACGATGACTCGAGCGCGCTTGGCAGAAGTGCAGACGGTATTGCAGGATCGCCGCTCATAAGCAGCTGCGAATCCAACATTGAGCTTGCTGGGAGAAGTAAATGTTGAGCGATACGCATAAAGTTGGTTTCAGCCCGACTTCGCTTCGGTTTATTGCTTTTTTGATGGGGAATCTTTCATTAAATGGTCCGGAGCCACTCCATTTTTTCGTCACGCTTGCGATATAATCATTCAGATGTTAGCGTTATGATAAATTAATAGCACATAAGGATAACAAATAAACTCAGTATTTGTTGATAACCAGGAGGTTCCCAATGAGGCATGACGTCATCATTCGAGGCGGCGACATCGTCGACGGAACGGGTGGCGATGCCTATGCGGGCGACATCGGAATCAGTGAAGGCATTGTCACCGATGTTGGCCAAGTTGAGGGCACGGCTACGCGCGAGATCGATGCTCGCGGCATGACGGTGACTCCGGGCTTTATCGACGTGCACACCCACCTTGATGCTCAAATTGGCTGGGATGCATTGCTGACACCGGTAAGCTGGCATGGCGTGACGACAGCAATGATGGGCAATTGCGGCGTGACCTTTGCCCCCTGCAGAGCCTCGGACAGGAACACACTGGCCGGTATGATGGAGTCAGTCGAAGACATCCCGAAAGAGGCGATCCTGAGCGGGCTACCTTGGGATTGGGAAAGTTACGGAGAATATCTTGACTCTATTGAGCGCCTCCGTCCTGCCATCAACGTTGCAGGTTTGGTGGGGCACTCTGCAGTCCGATACTACGTGATGGGGGATCGTGCAGTGAAGGGAGAGCCGACCATTGAAGAGCGGCGGCAAATGGCAGAGATCGTTGCTGAGTCCATCGATGCGGGCGCCATTGGGTTTTCAATGAATCGCTTACGTATTCACAAGGGCCCGGACGGTGAGTCGATTCCCGGGACGTTTGCCAAGCCCGAGGAGCTCGAAGAGATCGCTCGTGTCGTAAGCGAACGCGATGGATTGCTGCAGTCTGTTGGCGCTAGGCAAGGTATGTTGGGCAAGCTGGCCAGCGATACAGAGGCACGGATCCTGTTCAGTTCGGCGGTATTGGGTCCAACTCGCATGGCCGGAAAATTTTGGAATGGTGTGTTCAACCGCGCGGCTTCCGGCAGGCGAGACATCACCATGTGTACCCATGTTCGGGGATCCGGTTTGGTGTTCGGTTTGCAGTCGAATTTACCGCCAGTTCGCGGATCAAGTTGGCGTCGCCTGAAGCAGCTTAACCTCGAGGACCGCCTCGAAGCGGTCCGCGACGACGCGACCTGTGCTGCGTTGATCGGCGATGCCCGACAACACCGTCTAATCGGCTTGATGATGCGACGGATGTACTATATGGGGACCAATGCGTCTCCTGAATACACCCAGCCCGCTGGGGAAAACGTTGCTGCCTTGGCCAAACGTGCAGGCGAGCACTGGTCCGAAACTTTCCTGCGGTTGTCGCGTGAGAGTGGCGGGCGGGGACTCTTTACGCTGCGTATGTTCAGCGCGAACCTGCCTGGTTTGGGTGAGCTGATCACAAATCCCAACGTGCTTCCGGGGCTCGGAGACGCCGGTGCCCACGTCTCTCAGATTATGGATGCCGGTTGGCCCAGCTTCATGCTCTCTTATTGGGTCCGCGAGACGCATCACTTCAGCATGGGTGAAGCTGTGCGCCGCATGACTTCCGCTTCAGCGCGAGTGATGGGCCTGACCGATCGCGGCGTTCTCGCACCCGGCATGCGGGCCGACGTAAATGTCTTCGATGCTGCACAAGTGGCCGAATGTCAGCCGGAGCTCGTGCACGACTTTCCGCATGGCGCGCCGCGCTTCATCCAACGCGCGGTGGGCTACAGGGCGACCCTGGTGAACGGCCAAGTCAGTGTTGAGAACGGTGAGCACACCGGCATCCGGGCGGGCCAAGTGTTGCGTCACGGTGCTGCGAGTGCTTCTTCGCAATCGGTGGTACTAACTAACTAGAAGAGGTAGAGCTGGGAAATGATACAAGGAAATAAAATAGCGGTTTGTATGATTGCAGGGTTGTTGCTTACTGGTTGTGGTGGCAATAATCAGCAGACGAAAGAGCAGCGTGCGGCAAACAGGCAACCTCTGTTTGCAACCGAGCATACGATTATTGATCGACGATCAGATAGCAACCCAGCCGTCGACGAACAGCCTGCCGCCAATCGACATCGCAACCCAGACCGCAACGCCTACTTCGGTGATCTGCACGTGCATACTAAATACTCGTTTGATGCCTACGCCTTTGGTACATTGGCCTCACCTTATGATGCTTATCGCTTTGCCAAAGGCGAAGCGATCAAACATCCCGCAGGCTTTGACATACAGCTCCGAGAGCCTTTGGATTTTTATGGGGTCACCGATCATGGTTTTTTTATGGGTGTTTCGCCGGTTGCGGCTGATACCAATAGTGATTTTTCCAAGTATCCTTTTGCGGAAGTTCTGCATGACCTGAATGCGCCAGACAATATGGATCGCTGGAGCACACTGGACCGAATGAGAAGTTTTGCGGTGGCACGGGGAATAGCTAACGCCATTGTCGAGGGGACCCTTGACCCTGAAGAACCATTGGCCATAACCCGCAGCGCCTGGGCAGACTCTATCGATGCGGCAGATATGCACAACGATCCTGGACGTTTTACCACCTTCGTTGCCTACGAGTACTCAATCACAGCAGATGATAATGGTAGCCTGCACCGCAACGTGATCTTCGAAAGTAGTGACCGCGTGCCTGAAGTGCCATTTTCACGTATGCATTCTCTTAACGTTGAAGACCTGTGGGACTGGATGGATACATTGCGGGAAGCAGGCGTGGAGTCTTTGGCCATCCCGCATAACTCTAACAAGTCTAACGGTCATATGTTTAAGTTAGAGGATTGGGCAGGTGATCCCTTCGATGATGAATATGCCGTTCAGCGTATTCGCAACGAGCCACTGGTTGAAATCACTCAGATCAAAGGTACGTCTGAAACCCATCCAGCCTTGTCGAGCCGAGATGAGTGGGCAGCTTTCGAGTTAGTGAGTACGAGAGGAGTAGGGATGGGGGTGCCTGTAGCCAGTAACCCCGAAGGAAGCTACGTACGACAGGCCTTGCGTCGAGGACTGGAAATGGAAGCCCAGGGCATTACAAACCCCTTTGCGTTTGGTGTGATTGGGTCCAGTGATACCCACACGGGCACATCGCAAAATGACGAAGCCAACTTTTCTTCTAAATTGGGGGTCTTGTCAGCCGATGCAGGGCTGCGTGGTTCGGTTCCGATAGGCTTTTTTGAAAGCACTTTGGTAGGCCTCCTGCCTGGTCAGGCGGTGGCAGAAGTTGACGGTGAGAATTATCTGGGTAGCCAACAAACCGAATTTGGTGCATCGGGTCTTGCGGCGGTATGGGCAGAAGAAAATACCCGCGAATCGATCTACGCTGCTTTGCGGCGCAAGGAAACCTTCGCTACGTCCGGCCCGCGCATGCGACTGCGATTTTTTGCCGGATACGGGTTACCTGATGATTTGCTGGAATCTGCCGATGGGGTAGCTCGTGCTTATGCTATGGGTGTCACCATGGGGGCAGGCCTTGCCCCCGGTCCTGATGGCAGTGGCGGGGCACTTCAGTTCGCCATGTGGGCGCAGGCAGATGCCAACAGCGCGCCGCTGCAACGACTTCAGATGATCAAAGGCTGGATCGACGCTGCCGGTGGAGCCCATGAAGAGGTGATTGATGTGGCTTGCGCTGGCGGCGCCCAGATAAACGCCGCCACAAACCGCTGCCCGGACAACGGCGCCACGGTGAACTTAAGTGATTGTAGCTACAGCGCTAAAACAGGCAGTAGTGAACTGCGCGTCGTCTGGACCGACCCGAACTTTAATGCCAATGAACGGGCTTTTTACTATGCCCGTGTGTTAGAGAACCCAACCTGCCGGTGGAGCACGTGGGATGCAATTCGTGCAGGCACAGAGCCGCGCTCTGATCTGGCAGCGACCTTGCAGGAGCGTGCCTGGTCGTCGCCCATTCAGTATGTGCCTGGTGCCGCTGAAGAAAAGAACTAACCCTGACAAGGAGATGACTGTCAAAAAAAATGTGGGAATTCGAACAAATTACCTGGCGATGATAAGCATGGGGCTACTACTGGCCTCATGCTCGGATGAGTCGGCATTGAGTTTTCCTGAGGACATGCACGCCAATGAACGCGCGATTGTCTCTACTACTGAATTTGACGCTCAGTTAGAAGAGCTCCGCCAAGGCGGGGTCATGACGGCAACCGTTTTTCAGACAGAAACCGAACTTCTTATACGCGAGCAAGCACTATCCTCCACGACAAGCAGTAAATCGACTGAAACACCAACAGAACGCAAGGCGTACTTTGGCGACTTGCATGTGCATACCACCTACTCTTTCGACGGTTACGCTTTTGGCACGCTTGCTACGCCCTATGATGCCTATCGTTTTGCAAAAGGTGAGGCGATTGCAAATCCGGCTGGTTTCAACATGCAGCTACCAAGGCCATTGGATTTCTATGCCGTGACCGATCATGCAATGTTCTTGGGTGTAGTGAAAGCAGCAGCAGATACGAGCACAGAATTCTCGAAAAATGAATTCTCAGAGCCGTATCATGATCTGAATGCACCTGAGAATATGGCTGCTGGACTGTTCAGCATATTAAACCGATTCTCGACGTTCGCAGGGTTCTTGCCTGACGCCATTAGTCAGATCACCTCAGGTGAACTGGACCGTAATGAAGTGCTCAGCGTTGTGAGAAGCTCCTGGAGTGATTCGATTGATGCCGCAGATCAGTTTAACGACCCTGGTAACTTCACCACATTTGCGGCCTACGAATATACTTCCAGCACTGCGGATATGGGTAACTTGCACCGAAACGTTATATTTGAAGGAACAGATCAACTGCCGCGGGAACCCTTTTCTCGTTTTCATTCCGTTAACCCTGAGGATCTTTGGCAGTGGATGGACGAGCTAAGAGCAAAAGGTGTTGACAGCCTGGCGATACCTCATAACTCTAATGGCGCTAACGGTCAGATGTTTAAGCTTGTCGATTGGGCTGGAAATCCGTTGGATGATGATTACGCGAAGCAGCGTATTCGAAATGAACCTATTGTTGAAATCACTCAAATAAAGGGCACATCGGAAACGCACCCGGTTCTATCGTCGCGGGATGAGTGGGCAGGTTTTGAAATCATGCCCTATCGGGTCGCGACGAACGCCTTAAGTCAGCTTGAAGGATCTTACGTACGTGAAGCATTGTTAAACGGAATAACATTGGAGCAAGAGGGTATGACGAACCCTTATCAGTTTGGCTTTATCGGCTCAAGCGATACCCATTCAGCGGCAAGTCAAAACAGCGAGTCAAACTTCGTTTCAAAATTGGGTTTGCTGTCAGGCACGGCAGAACAGCGAGGCTCCGTACCACAAACCGGACTCGAGGGAGAGTTTGGCTACCAGGTGATGAAAGCTTTAGGGCGCGGTGGTTCGCGATTGAGAATTAACGGAGACGTTTATGTCAGTGGTGCGGCGCCTACGTTTGGGGCTTCAGGATTAGCAGCAGCATGGGCGGAAGAGAACACCAGGGAATCTCTTTATAGTGCCTTTCGCAGAAAAGAAGTATTTGCGACATCCGGGCCACGTATGCAGATACGTCTGTTTGCGGGTTATGGTTTTGATGAGAAGATGTTGACTGAAGCCGATGGCATTGAACGGGCCTATGCCGGAGGTGTCACTATGGGAGGTACACTCTTACCTTATAATTCTACCGAAGGCGAGCAAGCGACTGAGACCGCAATACCCGGTTTTCTTATTATGGCCTCAGCAGATACTGAAAGCGCACCTTTGCAACGCCTACAAATCGTCAAAGGCTGGATCGATGCAGAGGGAACTCACGAAGAGGTCATTGATGTCTCTTGCGCAGGTCGAGCAATCGTTAATCCAGATACCAATCGGTGTCCAAACAATGGCGCTCAGGTTGATATCAGTGATTGTTCTATTAACGCTGAAACAGGCGCAGGACAACTATCGGCCTTATGGCGTGACCCTGAGTTTAAGCGGGAACAACGCGCTTTCTATTATGCCCGAGTGATAGAGAACCCAACCTGCCGCTGGTCAACATGGGATGCAAATCGCGCCGGGGTTACGCCCCGACCTGATCTACCCACCACAGTGCAAGAACGTGCCTGGTCGTCGCCCATTCACTACTTGCCAGAATAGTCTGGAGTGTAAAGGCTTGTTAACGGCAAGGGTGCGAGCGTGAGCTGGTTCGTCAGAGTCAACAAGCCTTGGCTGCATTTTGTTGTGCTGGGTGTGATCTTTTATCAGCTGCAGTCTGTACTCTTTCCAGAATCCAAAGCGGTGATTGGGCCTTTGAGTGAGGCACGAACCGCAGCGCTCAAAAAACAGTGGCTGACCAGTACTGGTCGACAGCCCAGTCCGGAACAGATTGCTAAGTATATTGCAGTAGAACTTGATCGTGACATGCTGCTGCAACGAGCCATTGATCTTGATTTCCATCTGCACGACTCGATAGTCTATCAGCGCCTTATTCGCAATATGAAGTTTATCCAGTTAGCGACAGGCAAGTCTGATGCTGAACTATTTGATCAGGCGATAGAAATGCGTATGCATCTTGATGATGAAGTTGTAAAGCGGAGGCTAATTCAACTGATGGAACAGCGCCTACTCGCCAATGCCCCGCCAACGAAACCGGGGTCTGAAAAAATCGAAGTCGCCTTTATTAAAAGAAAGGATGAGCTGCGACGTCCTCCCCTGTATTCGATCGAGCATGTTTTTTTTGCTCCCGAGCGTCAGCAAGAAGTGGCATCTGTTATAGCTACAATCACCAGCCAAGATCTCGACGTTCAGGCAGCAAGAAAACTAAGCTCACCGTTTCTACAGGGACATCGGTTTTTAAGACAAACCCCAGGTCAACTAGCACGAAATTTCGGCAAAACTTTCGTCATTGGTTTACAGGAAGCCTTGAAGAAATCAGAAATTGCAGAATCTGGCGGTGGTGAATGGCTAGGACTAATACGCTCAGCTTACGGAGTTCATTATGTATGGCTCTCCCAATTTGAACCTGCTCGTGATGCTGAACTACAAGAAGTAGAACAGCAGCTACGTGTGGATCTTGAGTACGCCGCAAATAAGCAAGCGTTGCAATGTGCTATTGCGGCGCTAAGGCTTGAATTTGATGTGCGTGGCCGGGAGCAGAAAGAACCGGGTAATGGGGTGGACTGCGAATGAAGTCTCGAATTTTTATCCCACTGGCACTGCTAATTACGCTTCTGCAACCTGATACCGCAGAAGCCCACCGATTTGCACCGTCATTGTTTAAGCTTGTTGAAATCACTGCTCGCACCTATAACGTTGTTTGGAAAACCCCAACGGAGGCAACGAGCAATGTACCGTTGCGACCGTCATGGCCGGTCAGCTGTGTTGTGAAAACTGAAAACCTGGTGGTGCGCGAAGGTACAGGTACGGTTTCAAGTTGGATGCTGGATTGTGAGCCGCTTGGTAAAGATGGTCTTGTCGGTCAAAGGCTTGGTGTAACAGGTCTGGCGGAGAATCAGGCGTCAGCCATGGTGATGCTTTCCTTGAGTGATGGGCGTAGTTACCAAAGCGTGGTTAACGCTGCAGCGCCGGACTTTTTGGTACCTGCTCAGCCAAGCCAATCAAAAGTAATGACCGAATACGCTGTTTTGGGCACAGAACATATCTGGGGTGGTATTGATCATTTAATGTTTGTCTTTGGATTGCTGCTGCTTGTAGGAGGTGGCTCTCGTTTGTTGTGGACCATTACTGCCTTTACGGTAGGGCACAGCATAACACTGGCCCTGGTAACGCTGGGGTTCCTTGCCTACCCAGTGTCTCTCATCGAATTTGCGATAGCGCTGAGCATCTTTGTATTGGCCCTGGCGTTAAGCCAAAAAGAGCAAGACAGCCCTCATCAGCGTTTTAGTTTATTCAGAAGCCATCCCTGGTGGCTGGCGGGTGGTTTTGGCTTGCTGCACGGCATGGGGTTTGCCGGTGCACTGGCTGAAATCGGCTTGCCGCAAAGTAATGTGCCGTTGGCGTTACTCTTTTTCAATATCGGCATTGAGGTGGGTCAAATCGCGTTTGTAATGCTCGCCATTGGCGCATGGGGGTTGCTCAAGGTTGTACTGGGTAGTTCCCTCGCTACTGAACGAATTGTGATCAGACAAGAGCGACTATTACCCATACCTGTGTACCTGCTCGGAGGCCTTTCTGCCATGTGGTGTATTGAGCGTGGTTTGGAGATGTTGGGTTGAGGGTATTGGCAAGTTAACTTTTGGTCCCAAAGGTGATGAACTCAGTGCTAGGAGCCTGCGTAACGCAGTGATGCGTCAGATGACTATGCTGTTACCTCACTCCCCATGCTCATCGCCTGGCTGGCATATGGCAGTGACAGCATCGCATCAGTTGTTTGGTGGCTGCGGTGCTTCTAGGCGACATCACTTCTGGTAAAAACTTATCTCCTCAGCTACGGTAGGCTTTAGTCCGAAGACGGATTGGCCGATGAAAATTATTCTAGGAGGAAAAATGCCGCGGACTAATCTGATTGCTCAACTGCTGCTATGTGGCCTGATTTTGATCATGAGCACTCTTTCCAATGCCAACAATAATACTGCGGAAAATTTCATATCTGCTTTTTATTCATGGGATGCTAGCAAACTGACGAGCCTGATGAGCGAGGATGCAGATACAGTTGCAATTCTCTATTACCAGCGTTGGGCAGCCGCCGCCAACTACGAAGTAAAAGTGCGTCGTCCCTGCAAGGCTGATGCTAATCAGAGCGTTTGTGCGATTACCGTCACCGATGACTTCGGCTCAGCTATGGGTTATGAGGCCACTGATACATTCCGTATGTCGTTTAACGATGACAAAGTTTCAACGGTCACTTTCTCCGCGGATGATCCAGTCATTTTTCAGGAGTTGTTTGAGTGGGTCACGCAGCATCACCCCGATACTTTCTCCGGACCCTGTCTTGAAATGTTTGCGGGCGGAGAAACGCCGGCGGAATGTGCGAGAACGGTGGCAAGATTAGCGCGTGAATTTATGGATGAACGTCGTGAGGCAAGACCATGAGTAAAACTGAGGTGGCGCCCGTTGAAGGTTTCTTGCGCCAAGGGCTGTTTTATTTCCTGCAGCCATTGCTTTTGGTTGTGGTTATCTCCAGCTGGTATCTGGACCCTATTCGTGAGCAGACCTACCTGTTGGTCATTATCTTCGTGCAACTGGTCCTGGGCCTGTCCGAACAGGTTTTTCCTGCACGCCCTGCCTGGTCAAGTAATGCAAAGGAGAAGATACGAAATGTCACTCTAGTGGTCATGCTAACCATAAGTGCCCTGATGGTCACTGAACTTTACCAGGTCTGGTTGTCGGAACCGCTTGGAGCTGTCCGGAAATCCTTAGGGCTTAATATTTGGCCTCATCATTGGCCGCTTCTTGTTCAGTTATTCATGGTGTTTTTGTTAAGCGAATTGATCTGGTACTGGATGCACCGCGCTGAACATCGGTGGAAGCTGGTCTGGCGGCTATCCGCGCATGGTTCTCATCATTCGTTCAAAAAGCTGGGTGCCCTTAACTTCGGCCTTAATCATCCGCTTGAGTATTTCTTTATCGTGTTGCCGTCGTTTCTGGTGGAGTTGACCTTTGGCGTTGGTTCTGCCGCGTTAGGGGCTGCCATACTTACAGTCTCTCAGACGTCTATTGTGCACTCTAATATTGTCTTGAATACGCGCTGGATTGGCTTGCTGTTGACTACCAATAGGTATCATATCTGTCATCATTCTATCGTTCTCAGTGAGAGCAATACTAATTATGGCTGCAGCGCAATTCTCTGGGATCGCTTGTTCGGGACCTTTCTGGATAAGACAATTGATGATGCTGGAACGGGGCCAACTGAACCCACCCTGTGGGAAAAATTTCTGATGCCGTTCAAAGAACCCGAAGGCACAACTATCGCTCCGGTTGGATCAGAAGTGGGACTATGAGTAATGGCCCATGGCGGCCTGTTGGTTGTGTTGTTTTTGTGCAATGGTGGGGTTTTCCTGTCAGCAATTAACCAAGGAGAGAAGTGAGTACCCAAGCGATCATATTCACTGGTGTTGTGGTTTACCTGGTCATGATGCTAGCCGTAGGTGTAGTGGCGGCCAAAAAAGCTGATTCTGCCGAAAATTTTATGTTAGCGGGACGTCGTATGCCGATATGGATATGTACGGCAACGCTCGTGGCCACCTGGTTCGGGGGTAGTACCATGATGGGTTCCTCTGGCGCTGCCTACGAGGGTGGTTTCCTGCGGATCATTGCTGACCCGTTTGGTGGTGCGCTAGCCTTATTCGTGGTTGGTTTCTTTTTTGCGCGTATTTTCCGTCGTCTGCGTCTGGTCACCTTTATCGAGTTTTTTGAAAACCGCTTTGGTATTACAGCCGCTACCATCGCGGCGGTTGCTTCCATCGCCTCCGGTATCGGCTGGACTGCGGGAATGCTGGTAGCCTTTGGTACTGTTTTCGAGACGCTTACCGGTGTGCCTTTGGTATGGGGGATTTCCGGAGGTGCCTTGATTATTTTCCTGTATACCGCGGTGGGTGGGATGTGGGCTGTGGCAGTCACCGATTTTGTTCAGATTATTATCATTGCGATCGGCCTGGTTGTTTTGCTGGTAGTGGTGTTAGTGGATGCAGGTGGCTGGGGCACCATTGCACCCCAATTGCCTGAACACACATTCCGAATGATTCCCCTGGAGCATTCGCCGGAGATCTGGCTGAATTACCTGCGCGCCTGGTTGATATTCGGCTTGGCCGATGTTACTTCACAATCCCTTCTGCAAAGATCGTTTGCGGCAAAAAATGAACAAGTTGCCCAAAACTCGTTCTATTTTGCCGGGTTTAGTTACCTGACGCTCGGTATGATTCCGGTCATGCTTGGCATTATCGGCAGCGTGACTCTTCCCGGACTGGTAAACCCCGAGTCGATTCTACCTACATTAGCTCTTGATCATTTGCATCCCGTTGCCATTGCGCTGTTTGTAGGTGCGCTGCTGGCAGCCATTATGAGTACTGCGGATAGCGCCTTGCTTGCTGCAGCGAGTATTTTCAGTACTAATTTGCTGCCATTATTCAAACCTCAGGCGACGGATAAACTTCGATTATTGGCGACACGTATTGCTATCCCAGTATTTGGCTCAGTTGCGATCTATATCGCGCTGAAGGTGCAGGTCATTTTCAACCTGATCCTTGATGCTAATTCTGTCATTCTGGTCAGCGTTGTGGTTCCTTTTATTGCCGGTGTTTACTGGAAATCCGCCAATCGTACTGGGACGTTGGCGGCCATGGCGGCGGGTTTCCTGATGTGGTTAGTGGCAACCTTATTAGCGCCCGACCTGGCAGGTGATATGCTAGGTCTAATAGTTTGTCTGGTGACCCTTGTTATTGTGACACCGCTGACACAGAAATTTGATCCACCACGACCACTGTTGACGGCCGAAGGCGAAGAAATTGAATTGAAAGACCGGCTGGGTACGTTGCCGTTGTTTCGTAAAGTCCGGTAGAAGGTCCAGTAGAGGTTCAATAGAAGTTCAATAGAAGTTCAATAGAAGTTCAATAGATGTTTAATAGAAGCCAGTAAAGCGCCGAGAGCGAGCACAATAGAGAGTCGAGTAGGAGGTACGGGAGGAAGTAAGGTAGCAAGTTCAGTAGGAAGTAAGGCAGAAACTTCAATAGAAGCTTCAATAAATAGAGTGAATATTTGGTTCAAACGGATAAAGATTCAAACGTATAAGAGGAGGGTAGGGTACAAGTCCTGAGCACGACCCTGTTGACCTGAGGCTGAGGCTTCTATCTCAGCCGGTTGAAGTGCTGGGTTAACCCGCATCTGAGCTTGGGTATTGGTACAGGCAAAGACTCAGGTTCTGTCCTATATTGGTCCGTCGCCAGCAGGGACCAGGATGTTTTCATTATCTTTTACCTTTATTCTGCAGCTTTCCAACCGCGACACCATCACCGGATTAGCAGGGCAAAGTGTACAGGTTGATGTGATTACGCTGATGTCCATGAGATGCACAGGTGAGCTTGAGTCTGTTTATGACGCGGGGTTCTCGTAATCAAGTTGCGTAAGGAGTTGTCGCAGGATAACCCAAAGCAAAGCGCCAATGGCGCCATATAGGTGGGATTCATTGATTACCTGATCGCCAATCAATGTCTGTAGATAGAACACATCAAATAGGGTTGATTGCTCCAAGGCTAGTTTTGTCGCCATACCGACCAAAGCCAGACCATAAAAAAAGCGGTTTTTGTTGTACCCAAGTACCAGATAATGGATAGTCACTGCGTGTAACAACCCGGAAAAGCCTAGATAATACGCAACGTTAGGGGAAAAGATAAACAGACCCGAGCTAATAAACAACGCCATTATTATCAGGTAAATACAGCTGTATGCTAGGTTCCTGGGTGAGCCGAAAATCGCTATGCAAAGCACTAAACCGGCTGAATTCAATGCAGCATGCAAGACATTCAGGTGAACAAAGTGGCCACTCAGTAAACGCCAGATTTGCCCTTGTGTAATACCAAGGTAGTTGTATTCAAGCAGCGCATTGATCGTTTCGTGAAAAAACCCCAGTACCAGCAGAACGACGACAAAGCCATGAATAGGTAGATCTTGTGATCGAATCCAGCGGTTCATTAATGCCTCGGTTTAGCCTGGTGGTAACTTGCTGGCACAGTTGCTTGCAGAGCCCTCGTTAATAGTTCGAATTCAGCGTTGGAGGATGATTCTTCTGCGGCTGCTGAAAAAAACCAGTAATAGAATCAGAATTAGGTATCCGGTGGAGCCACCGCCGCCTTTTTTTGGCGCTGGTGGTTCAGGCTCTGGCGGAGGTGGCGTGGTTGCTGCGGTTACCGTTACGATCACGCTATCTGAGTCATTGGCGCCCTGTTCATCGGTGACAGTGAGTTGAAACGTCAGCGATCCGGCAGAGGAGGGTGCCGTAAAAGTGAGCTCGGCAATGTTGGGATCGTCCAGCGTGACGCTTTCGCCAGACAGTTGTTCCCATAGAAACACTAGATCTGTACTGTCCACATCGCTTCCAGATCCTTGTAAAGAAATACTCTCACCAGCGGTAACCGATACATCGTTTCCTGCCCCAGCGACTGGAGCGGAATTACCCGTCGAGGCGGCGATGGAGATAACCGAGGTATTCGGAGATGCCAATGAGACAAACCCGGTCGGATCATAAAGCTGAATTAAAAAACTTTCCAGGGGTTCAAGGTTCTCATCGGCTTTGATAGTGATAGAAATTGCCTGGCTTTGACTCTGCCCATCTGACCAGGAAAGCGTGCCGGAATTCAATTCAACATCAGCATCATCTGTCGCGCCTGCTATTAATGCCCACTTAACGCTGACGTCTCCCTGGCTACCATCGTTACGTTCAACTGTGACTTCCAGGGTGTTTGCTTCTTGTACTGAATAGGTCGCGGCATCAAAGCGTACATTCCCCTGTGAAGGGGCTCTGGTGTTATCGCGGACAATATACAGGCCGCTGTTAATATCGCTGATTAGTATGTTACCGCTGGGCAGATAAGGATAGACACCCCAGGCACCATTGAAAGAAGTCTCATCAGATAGAGGGTAGGTATCGAAGAACCCTGCTTCAGTAGGATTCAGTGGGTCGGATATATCAAGTACGGTCATGCCCCTTGTGTAGTTTGACATGTAGTAGCGATTACCCCGGACGAACCCATTATGATCAATTGCTCCGGTCGGCCCCGACCAGGTAGACAGCAGGGTGGGTTCCCGAAGGTCTGATAGTTCAAACAGGCGCACAGTGGTATTTAAATTATAATCCTGTTCATCGAGTTCATCATGCACTAGCACGACTTGTTTATCTTCCGTATACCACCCGGAATGCACATAGGAAACACGCGCATAGGTAATCGTGCTGAGGCGTGATGGGGAGGCGTTCAGGGTTTTATCCCAGATTTGAAAGTTGTCTTCGTTGAAATCAAATAGAATTTCGCAGTAAGGTCCGCTGTTAACGCATTGACTATCCTTCCTTTCGTCCAGAATCACCATAGAGCTGACATCGTGGGAGTAATTTACACGTGATTGGGAATCATGGTTATAGATCAGGGTTGGATTGACAGGGTCATCTAATGAGTAACTATTGAAGGCACCACCTCTTTTATCTGAGCCTATAATATGCAGATAAGGGGTTAGATCATTCAGGGCTATGCCTGTGGAGTAATCTGAATTGCTTAGATAAACGTTATGCGCACTCAAATCACGGCTGTCTGAACCGGCAATCTCGGCACTATCGGGAAGTGAGCCTAAATCAATTACCAGGGTTCCCACGGAAGCACTATCAGCGGTCACGTAGGCATAACTCTGCCAGCGCGCCTCAGATCGATTGAAACTTTGATAGACCTTGATATCACGCCATGCCGTCGATTGGCTTGAGACCGTATTTACGACTCTTGGCGATTCTGGTTCAGTGACGTCAACAATGCCGATGCCATTGCGTAAACCTATAATTGCGTATTCGCGGCCATCATTGAGGTCATAGAAGCCCCAGATGTCATTGGCGGCACTGGGGTCGGTCGAAAAACTGGATAAAGGCAGATGAGCGAGTAAATCCATTTTTTCACAGGCATGATCACCTGCGTATCCATCGATGCAGTTTTCAGAAAATTTAGGCTGTTTGAGTTGTTCGTACACTCGCATTTTTTTATATAAGTCTGAAGATTGATCTATATCCAGGCCTTTCCTGTCTACAATAACTGTAAAACCTTTCTGGGTTAGTTCATCAGCGAACTCCAGGGGCACGCCGCTTAGCCGGGTTGTGTTCAGCGGATTCTTCTGTGAATAGGAGGTTTGCTCGTTGTACAGTCCTTCCACAGGAATCAGGTCGCTGAGCAGATAGAAAAGCGTATCCGCATCTTGGATTTGATAATGACCGGCTGCTACACGAATAATGTCGCCCTTATTCGACTGAGAGCCGGCATATAATATGGTCTTGCAGGGTTTAAGTGAGTCATCACATTTACCGATATCGTTACCTTTATTGGAAACAAAACGCGGTTTTTCATGATCGGCATGGGAAAACCCCATAGGCGAATAAAAAGCTATCTGCGCCAACAGATAAGTCAGCACGGCTGTCTTGATGAAAATAGTCGGGACATTATTTGAATTCACTATGCACTATCCTTTTAGGCAGTCTAGCCTGGAGTTTATTACTGATTACATGATATCAAGGTTTTCCTGCTGGCGACGAGTTGAAATGAACTTACTAGTACCGGTGGGTGAGTTTGTCGCTAAGGATAACCAGTCGACGATGTAGGTAGCCAGGGGAGTTGGGATGTAAATATGTGGTCAGGATTAGACCCATCCCGTGGAATTAACACAGTACGGAGGGGATGTAAGTATGTTGATATGTACTGCCGGTCAGATTTTCAGGCATCCCAGGAGTGAGTTTGGGGTAAGCGAGGCGAGGTTAACCAGTTGGCAGAGATAGCGCGGCAATGTTGCTGAGAAGGTCGAGCCGTCACAAGCCATGAAGATAGTGGCACCCGCTTTGACCAGTCTATTAGTTGAAAATGGGTTGTGTGCTGAATGTAGGCTGAATCGGTAATCAGAGGGGCAAGGATCGGTTACTTGGGCTGGTTTAGCTCAAGGGTAATGTTTGCAGGTTGTTTTGTTCAGGGGTGAAAAGGGTGCTGATCATTCCAAAAGGAATGATCAGCAGTTTTCCCGATTCAAGAGTTAAAACGAGGACTTATTCGTTTCTCCAGGTGACCGTCAGGCCATAAGTGCGAGGTGGTGCTGGAGTCGCCTGGCCGCTTCCCTGCAATGGCCAGTTGTGAAGATAGTAATCCTCATCAGCTGCATTTCGAGACCACAGCGTGGCGTCAACGTTGCCATTAGGAAAGGTATAGGTTGCCCGAAGGTCGACTACGTCATATTCCGGGACGGCTGCAAATTCGAGCACATCAGGGTCCTGGTAGACTTTGTCTTTATGACGGAAGTCCGCTTGCAGTGCCAGTCCGCCGCCATTACTTAGCTCCGTGTCGTAACGAACCAGGATGTTATAGGCATTCTCTGGCGCGTTTCGCAGGGAATTGCCGGTACGGTCAGGACTGACCGTCGGTACACCCGTTGGATCAGTGGGTGGGCCAAATCCTTCTGGAAGGAAGAAGTCGGAAAACGCAGTATCCAGATGCGTATACGACCCTTGGATGGTGATTTTATCCGATGGAATGATCGTGAACTCGACTTCAACACCCTCGATATCAGCATTTGCTGCGTTCTGGGTGATCAGCTGACCGGAGGTGCCAGGAGGGGCAGCATTTTCGACCAGTAACTGCAGAATTTGCAGATCTTCATAATCAGTTGAGAAAATAGCTGTGTTCAGACGAATCCGGTTGTCCCAGAATTCGGCTTTGATACCGAGTTCAATCAGTAGGGCTTCTTCAGGATTAAAAGGTGTGCTTGCGGCCTCATATGTGGCCGCAGCGCCCTGATAGCCACCGGACTTAAAGCCTTCAGCTGCAGTGGCGTAAACAAACAAATCATCAGTGGCTTGCCATTCAATGCCGAATTTGCCTGTGAAAGCATTCCATTTCTTACCAGTAGTGAAATCAAAGATCCTATTTGGTGACGTTGCAGTCGGTGTTCCCAGGCGGCTGATATTTTTTTCATCCCAGGTTTTACGGCCACCTAAAGTGACTGAAAGGTCATCTGTCAGGTTAAAAGAAACCTGGCCGAAAAAGGAGTAGCTGTCCGTCTCATTTTCTTGTAAGTCACCGCCATCCAGAACTGGGATGGAAAAGGCAATCCCGCCTGCTCCATCTGAGAATGATAAACCAATTGGTGAGGTTTCATTTCGGTCAGTCTGTTCATTCATGAAATACACACCAGCAACGAAATCCAGTCTGTCAGTCGATCCGGTTAATCGAAATTCATGGGTGAACGTGTCCGAATCATCGCTGTAGTCATTGGAACCAACCAGATAAAGAGGGACTTGAGGTATGCCTGACGATAGACGAAGGGCTGTTAAGTTCGGTGTTGAAAGGAACCATTGCTGATCTGCCTCTACCGTGCGATATGATGTCAATGAAGAAAAAGACATGGAGTCACTGATCTCATAATCGATTCGAGCGGTAAAACCAAAGATATCGTTTCGAGACAAGCCTGGGTCTTCGAGAAGGTTTTGATGGATGTTGTCGACATAGTTGGGCAGCAATGCTGCATCAGCACTAAACGGAATACCGCCGGGTCCTATGGATTTATAACTGGGGCCAGCTCGATCCATGGTTGAATAATTAGCAGTCAGGTTTACTTCCATACGATCCGATGGAATGAAGCGAAGCGCTCCCCTGAAGCTATCGCTATTGATATTGTGCTGGTCAAAATCGCCTAGTAGGTTGGAACTGACGGAAGGGAAGTATTCAGGATACTGCGAAATCATTGATTTTACGTACCCTTCCCTGCGCCGGCTTGAGAAAGATATTTTCCCGTAGACATTCTCGGCAATCTCGCCACTGGCAAGTCCTCGTAAAGTCATAGCCTTTAAGTTACCAACAGTGGCCTGGAGCACAGTCTCATTGTTTTCACTTGGTTTCTTGGTAATCAGACTGACGGCGCCACCGATCACATTCTTGCCGAATAAAGTCCCTTGAGGTCCCCTTAGTACCTCAACCCTTTCAAGATCGAACAGGTCCAGGTCAGAGCCAGCTGATCGGCCGATATAAACTTCATCGACAAAGATAATGACCGATTGGTCTCCACCAGCACCATCTTCATTGGAGCCGATACCACGGATATAGAACTGGGGTTGGCCTGGGTTGAAGACGCCCATAGTGAATCCCGGTGTGCGCTCGGTTATGCCTTTAATATCAACGATACCTTGGGCGTCCAGATCCTCTCCGGTAAATGCGGTAACAGCGACTGCTACGCTCTGCAGACTTTCAGCTCTGCGCTCTGCGGTAACAATGACTTCCTCAATTGCGCGTACCTCCTCGGCCGCTAATGCTGGCACCCCCGATAGAGTCGCGCTTAGCCCTAACACTGTCGCCAGTGCTGTGGGTTTAAAAATTCTCGTTAACATGGTGTTTCCCCTCAAACCTATTAAAGAATTGATCAGCTAAGCCTATGATCTCCACGTTGGGATTTATCTGCTTGCTAGTCTCGTATCAAACTATTCTACTAAATTGCTAGTCGTAGTGAATGCCTGTGCTAACAGGTGATTCAACGATAGATTATACACGACCATAAAGCTCAGAGCGTGTAGGTGCAATTTTGCACGGGATTCTAGCGGAGTCTACCTTTTTGCGCAATATATTTGCTATTTAGTACGAATTATGAAAGTCCAGGGCACATAATTTGAAGTAATCCTCTATAAGTTGGCAGTATTGTGCGTTAGAGAATGGTTTAAACTTGGCAGTTTTATGGTTTACAGTAAAGTGTGCCCTTATCGAGGCGGGTTGGAAACCGGAAAAATATGCGGCGATGAACGAGCAATTTGCTTAAAGGAGACTTCTTTAGAATTAACTACAGGTAAGATTGTAATTCACCTGGATGGATTCGAACCTGGTTGGTTCCGCTTGGCAATGGCAAGATTAATCAAGGTCTTAATCCAGCCTTACTCTAATTGATGATGAGAGGTTGGGTGGAGCAGGACGAAGCCTGCTCTGGTAGATTCTGGGTTTGGAGTGGAAGAAAGATTGGTCTTGCAGGGTAAAGCAAATATGTCCTAAATAATTTTTAGGGCAGCCAGTAGAACCTGTTGTTGATTAAAAAACCTTTTAGCATCCAGAGTTAGCGCTTTTAAGGCGTCTGCAGATTTATCTAAAGGCTGATCTTTAAGCTTTAAAGTTTGACCCTGCTCCTCGATGGTATTGAAGATAAATTTTGCGCACTGACGCGGAGTTTTATTGCCTTGTTTGAGAGCGTGGATATAAAACAGCCCCATTCTACCGATTTGTATAGCACCTCCAATCACTGGGCTGGATAGTATCTCGTATTCCTGGTTTGAAACTGCCTCATTAAGTAGGTACGCATTAAAATTTTCGGATTTACTGATTGAATTTTTAATACTGCTGTCATCATCGACGGGAACAACCCATTCGGTACTGTTGAGTACTAATATAGCCTGTACTAATTGTGCTAGGCTGATTTTGTGATGTTTACAGTCATTTTCAACTTCGCCTATAGTCTTTATCTCAAATGTAGCCAGGGCATCTAGAACAGGCTTGTAGATAGTTTGTTTCAATGGAACCTTGCCCAGTTGGGTTGAGATATGCTGGGGTGGTTGACTAGAAGTTTTTACTTTGATGATCCGTTGCTCACGGATTATTCTGGATCGTTCTTCCGCAGAGAGTTGGGTTGGGCCTTTGATCCAGACATCTCTCCTAAAAGAATTATTGAGCAGGAAATCCCGGTTAGTTTCTCGCATTGCCGGGTCAGCGACGCCCTTGAGGAGTTCTAGCTGAGCTTTATTCAGGTGAGCGATGTCAATATTGTCCAGATAATCAGAGGAACCAACATAAGTTAATTCGGCGGGTTTCAGTAAGTCGTGGACCGATGAAAAAGTCATGGGAGCCCAGTTTCTATTGAAAAATTCATGGGTCAGGTAATGAGGATTATCTAGCTTTTGCATCTCTCCCAGGCGCTTCTGCACTCTCGGATTTGCATTGGCGAAAGCCGGGCTTGCAGCGAGTAGGTCATTAACGTACTGGAGGGCAGTTTTCGATTGGTCCGCTAGGTCATCGGAAGGGTTGGCCACTTTATCGATATATTCCATCATTTGATCTCGCAAGGCGATCATATTCGACCAACCTGGCAGCGTGTTGTAGCTGATGTGGGCTAGCCCTCCAGTTTTTAGTTTGCGTCGCAAAAAATCGACAATTATTTCTCGGTTTTCGGAGGATATCCAGGTCCATACTCCATGTAGACAGATATAGTCAAAATCTGGCAGATCTTTCCTCGAACAAAATTCCAGAAAGGATTGACCAGAGACTTCAATATCAGCTCCAGAGGCGTTGGCCATTTCTTCCGCAAGCTTCGCGTGAGCAGGAAGAAAATCGGTTCCGTACCACTTAATGTCTGATGCCGCTGCGTGAGCATTGACACTTAAGCCCTGCCCATAACCCAATTCGCAGGCAGTCTGTATTCTTGGATATTGAAACCCTTGTTGCAGGCACAGCAGCTTCAATCTCAAAGGATTCAGATGGTGATAATAATGCTTTGTGTATTCTATCGATGTAACGTAGGAGTCTGTCCAATGGGCCATAACTATTTTCGTAATCCGAAGGTCTTAGACAGTATATCTAGCTCATGACCTAATTTGTCATATCTTATCGATATCTAGCAACTTTACATCGAAATGAAGTTTCCTGGAGACATTTTCATAGGAGAATAATGCTGCGAGAAACTAATTCACTAGGCTCTTAAGCGGAAATTTCTTTGGGGATTTGATTCGAGGAAATTTCTTTATAGAGTTTTGTGCGAGGAAATTTCTTTATAGAGTTGATTAGAGGAAATTTCTTTATGGATTTGATTAGAGGAAATTTCTTTG
Organism: Gammaproteobacteria bacterium; assembly: GCA_018666555.1. Classification (GTDB taxonomy): domain Bacteria; phylum Pseudomonadota; class Gammaproteobacteria; order Pseudomonadales; family Azotimanducaceae; genus UBA9926. The sequence goes on along the minus strand of JABIZD010000043.1, from coordinate 764 downwards.
GGGATTTGATTCGAGGAAATTTCTTTATAGAGTTGATTCGAGGAAATTTCTTTATAGAGTTTTGTGCGAGGAAATTTCTTTATAGAGCTGATTCGAGGAAATTTCTTTGGGGATTTGATTAGAGGAAATTTCTTTATGGATTTGATTAGAGGAAATTGTCCACTTCCCCTATCCTGAGACAGACATAATTAGAGTTTTCTGAGACTATCACCTCAGGAGACACACATGAAAAAGTCACGATTCACAGAGAGTCAGATCGTAGCGATCCTTAAAGAAGTTGAATCTGGTTTGAAGGTAGACCCGGTTTGCCGTAGTCACGGGATAAGCTCTGCGACTTATTACAACTGGAAAAGCAAATACGGCGGAATGGAAGCATCTGACGTCAAGCGCCTGAAAGCACTCGAAGAAGAGAATAGTCGCCTGAAAAAGATGTATGCCAATCTCAGCCTGGAACACGAAGCGGTTAAGGAGCTCATCGTAAAAAAGGGCTGGTGACAGCAGAAAAGCGCGAAGCGTCCAAATCACTTGTGGCATCTGGTGTAACGATTGTTAGGGCTTGTGAAATTGTTGGTCACAGTCGAGCCAGTTATTACCGCAAGACTCGTGATTGGCGCGTTGCCGATACTGCTGTCATAGACGCACTTAACGACCAACTTCAAAGATCACCGCGAGCGGGCTTCTGGAAGTGTTTCGATCGTATGCGATTAAAGGGCTACAAGTTTAATCACAAGCGAGTGCACCGTGTGTACTGTCAGATGGGCCTT
>JABIZD010000073.1 GCA_018666555.1 Gammaproteobacteria bacterium | reverse complement strand
TTTTCGTTGACGTTTCTACCGTTGGCTATTGCCATCAGTCTGAAAGCGGCAGTGAGTCGTTAAAGGATCTCTGCATCTATTATTCTGTTAAAATCTGCTAAGCCAGGATAAGACCTAGGCCGACAAAAAAATGTGAAACATATTTGGCGTAATATGAAAATGTTAATACACGGGGAAAACCATAGGTATGAATAATCGGCTGTGGAAATGGATTCACATGCTTGGCTCGGCAAAGCACTTCTATCGGATTAGCAGCGTGATTCTGCCGACCCTATGGATAGGCTCAGTATTGGTTCTTTTACTGGGCTTGTATGCAGGACTCGTGCTGGCACCAGCTGATTATCAGCAGGGTGACTCGTTTCGTATTATGTATATTCATGTGCCCGCTGCTATACTGTCGCAGTCCATTTACGTGATGATGGCGAGCATGGGTGCAGTGTTCCTTATTTGGAAGATTAAACTCGCTGATGTGGCCATGCGGACCGTGGCCCCTATTGGCGCTGCAGTGACTTTTATGGCTTTGTTGACCGGTGCAATCTGGGGTAAGCCGACCTGGGGGACCTGGTGGGTATGGGATGCCAGACTGACATCAACCCTGATTTTGATGTTCTTATTCCTGGGCGTGCTGGCTATTCGAAATGCGGCTGGTAATGGCCCTGCAGCGGGCCGAATGGCCGCAATACTTTCGATTATTGGGGTTATTAATCTGCCTATTATCAAATACTCGGTAGATTGGTGGTTTACCCTGCATCAGCCAGCCAGCTTTTCCCTCACAGAGAAGCCAGCCATGCCAGTAGAAATGTGGTTACCGTTATTGATTATGATTATCGGGTTTTACGGTTGGTTCCTGGCCCTGTGGATTCAGCGCATACGGACTGAAGTACTGGAAGAGGACGCGAACAAGGACTGGGTAAGTCAATTGGTGCAGCAAAGATGAGCTTGGCTTCTGTTTCCGAGTTTCTGTTGATGGGCGGATATGCAGCGTATGTCTGGAGTGCCTATGGCCTTACCATTACATTAATGATTGTGATGAGCTTACTGGCTTTGTTTAAATCCTCTCGGACCTGGAAGAAATTGAAGTTTACGCAGGATTTGAAAACCAAAAAGGAGATTGAACCGTGAGGTTTGGACTGATGAAAACCCACCGTCGAAACCAATTGTTATTGGTGCTGGTGTTGATTGTCGGTGCAGGTTCTACGTTGGCACTGGTTCTCCAGGCTCTGAATGAGAATATCAATTTATTTTACTCCCCAGCCCAGGTGATGGCTGGAGAAGCGCCGATTAATAAGCGCATCAGAGCTGGCGGTATGGTCCTGATGGATAGTGTCCAGAGACCGGATAATTCGCTGCGGGTGAAGTTCCTTATAGGTGATTTGAAGTCAGCCCAGTTCCCAGTGGTATTTGAGGGTATTCTGCCTGACCTGTTTCGCGAAGGTCAGGGCGTCGTCGCTGAAGGGCGACTGGATCAGGCAGGTGTCTTTGTCGCAGATGAAGTTCTCGCCAAGCACGATGAAAACTACATGCCTCCCGAAGTTGCTCAAGTCATGGCCTCGGATAAGGTAAGTAATCTGCCGTGATTATCGAATTAGGTCATTTTGCAATCATACTTGCCCTGGCGATGAGTTGTTGTCTGGCTGTATTGCCGACTTTGGGCGTATATCTGCAAAACCCGGTTCTTCTGCGCAGTGGTGGCTCCCTGGCTGCAGGTATGTTTGTCTTCACCCTGGTCAGTTTCATCTGCCTGACCTTAGGCTTTGTTAATGATGATTTCTCGATTGCCTACGTGGCCAGGAATTCCAACACTGCTCTGCCTGTTTATTATAAAATCTCAGCAGTCTGGGGTGCGCACGAAGGCTCATTCCTACTCTGGTGCCTGGTTATGTCGAGCTGGACACTGGCAGTAAGTCAATTCAGTCAGCAGTTAAATGACGATATGAGGGCCCGGGTATTAGCAGTGCTGGGTAGTCTCAGCATCGGTTTTTTCCTGTTCCTTATTTTTACTTCTAATCCATTTGAGAGAACCTTGCCATTTTTCCCTTCTGAGGGAGCTGACCTTAACCCGCTGCTACAAGATTTTGGCCTGATCGTTCATCCACCGCTACTCTACGTAGGTTATGTCGGTCTGTCGGTACCGTTTGCTTTTGCTATTGCCAGCCTCACCTCCGGCCAGCTTGATGCTGCCTGGGCCAGATGGTCGCGGCCCTGGACTAACGTCGCCTGGGCCTTTCTGACCGTGGGTATTACCCTGGGTAGCTGGTGGGCCTACTACGAATTGGGTTGGGGCGGATGGTGGTTCTGGGATGCGGTGGAAAATGCCTCATTTATGCCCTGGTTGCTGGCGACTGCATTGGTGCATTCTCTCGCCGCGACCGAAAAACGCGGCGTGTTCAGATCCTGGACGGTATTATTGGCCATTTCTGCCTTCTCTTTCAGTTTGCTTGGTGCTTTTCTGGTCCGCTCGGGTGTGTTGACTTCTGTGCATGCTTTTGCGGTCGACCCGGAGCGAGGTGTTTTCATTCTTTACTATCTGGTGATCGTGATTGGCAGTTCGTTACTGCTTTACGGCCTCAGGGTAGGGAAGATGAGAGTTACCGTAGGGTTTGGCTGGAAGAGTCGAGAAAGCTTTATTCTGGCTAATAATTTGATCCTGACCGTGGCCGTGGTGACAGTTTTGCTAGGGACTATTTATCCGCTGATGTATGAATGGTTCATGTCAGGGCAGAAGATCTCAGTTGGGCCTCCGTATTTTAATATCGTGTTTGTACCGCTGATGTTACCGTTGATCGCATTGATGGCATTGAGTAGCTTGTCGCGATGGCGCAAGACAGCCTCTACGGTTCTGTTACGTGATCAACCTCTGAGACTGTTGATTAGTCTGGGGATGACGATCTTTTGCTGCCTCCTGGCATCGACCTGGAATCTCTGGTTCCTGTTCGTTTCGCTTCTTTGCTTCTGGTTAATCGTTAATTTGCTGGCAGATGCTAGATATCGCATAGGCAGGCACTGGTTTGCTGGGCTGTTGAAACAGACGCCTTCCTACTATGGTATGTGGATGGCTCATATCGGCATTGCCCTGAGTGCGCTGGGCATCGTCACTACCCTGACCCTGAGCGAGGAAATTGACGTATTGATGTCGCCTGGAGACCAGCAGCAGATGTCTGGATACGAGATCACTTTCCAAGGAGTGACAAGGGTGATGGGCCCCAATTACAGCGCTGATAGAGGTGCTATAGAGATTAGCAGGCAAGGTGAGCTGGTTGAGATGCTCTATCCCGAGAAAAGACTGTACGCACCGTCTCAGAACGTTATGACCGAAGCTGATATCAGTGTCAGCCTCTGGCGAGATGTCTATGTGGCGCTGGGCGAGTCCATCGGCAATCAGGCCTGGTCTGTTCGAGTCCACATTAAGCCCTTAGTTCGCTGGATTTGGTTGGGTGGTGTGCTCATTGCCCTGGGCGGTTTTACCACAGTTCTGGATAGACGCTATCGTAACAGGAAGGTGATTCGCGCGCGGCAATCCAAACCTGATCCTGACCTGCATTTGAGTGCGGGATGATGAAGGGGCCTGGTTTTCTCTTGCCCCTGGCTGGCTTTATGTTGCTGGTCGCTATTTTGGCGGTTGGCTTCAGGTTGGAAGACCCACATCTATTGCCTTCGCAAATGCTGGACAGGCCGCTGCCTGCATTTAGCTTGCCTCGGTTAAGCGATTCTTCGAAAGTATGGAGCGAGAAGGATGTTTACGGCAAGGTGAGGCTTCTCAATGTCTGGGCGACCTGGTGTCCAAGTTGTGTCCATGAGCACCCGGAACTGATGCGCATCAGTCAGGAGGAGGATATTTCTGTATTAGGCATTAATTACAATGATGATAATGCTAAAGCGCTGGCCTGGCTGAAATATTATGGTGATCCATTTGATCTCAATATATCGGATCATGACGGTCAGTTGGCTATTGACCTTGGCGTTTATGGGGCGCCCGAGACTTTTCTCGTTGATGCCAGAGGGATAATACGTTATCGGCATGTGGGCGTCCTCGACCAGCAGGTTTGGACCGACGTACTGGCGCCGATAGTGGCTGAATTGAATCAATTGGATCGAGAGGGCTAAATGCTGGTTATTCGGTGCATGATTATTTTTTTAGTAATGAGCGGCCCAGCCTGCTACGCGGCTATCGATGCTTACGCGTTTCCTAATGGGGAGTTACGTGTTAGGTATTATGACCTGATAGAGCAATTACGATGTCCGCAGTGCCTGAATACCAATCTGGCAGGCTCAGATGCGATGATTGCCCAGGACCTTAGACGTGAAGTCCATCGGATGATATTGGAAGGCCAGACAGATGCTGAAATTCTGGATTTCATGCATCACCGTTATGGTGACTTTGTTCTTTATAAGCCTCGCTTTAATTCTTCAACCTGGATTCTTTGGTTAGCGCCTGCTTTTGTTTTCGTGCTGGCTATAGGGGGATGTCTGATTATGGTTCGTCGCATGCAAAATACCGTGGGCGGCAGTTTGAGTGACCTGGAACGGGATCGACTTGAACAATTGTTAAAGGATGAGACATGATCGTCTTCTGGTGCTCAGCGCTGTTATTGCTGTTAGTCGCCTTGGCATTTGTTTTGTATCCAATGTTTTTTCTCAAGCCAAAGGCCGGTACCGACCGAACCGAATTCAATCTGGCGCTATATCGAGACAGGAAGGCCTTTCTGGAGCAGCAGTTGGTAGATCATTTAATTGAACCTGCCGAGTTAGAAATCCAACTGGTTGAATTGCAGCAGAACTTGTTGAGTGACGTTGACAGATTGACCGATAGCGCAACGCAGGATGCGGGTATTGCAATAAAGACCGCCTCCAGGGAAGTTCTGAATTGGCAGGTAGTGGTATTTGCTGCCAGTCTGTTCGTACCGCTTTGCGCGTTATTGATCTATACCGACTTGGGAATGTCCAAAGGTGCTATCTCAGAGGTATTCGCGACCGAGCGAATCAGTGAAGTCGACCTCAATGATGAAGCCAGCGTGACCGCTATGGTAAGTGCTCTGGAACAAATGCTGCTGAGAAACCCGGAGCATGACAGCGTTCGCTTTATGCTGGCTCGCTCTTATATGCGTCTGGCCCGGTTTGCAGAGGCGGTTTCTGCGTTTTCGGAATTACGGTTGAAGTACCCGACCGATGAGGGTATTGCCGCCGGTCGTGCCGAGGCATTATTCCTGACCAGCCGTGAAGTCCTTACAGCAGCAGTCCGGGAGGCGATCGATGAGGTTCTGGCGATTAATCCTAATTCCGTCAGCATGCTCGAAATACTAGCGATGGATGCGTTCCGTCGAAACGACCTGGCAACAGCTAAAGCCTACTTTAAACAGGCCTCTGAATATGCCGAGCCCGAACGTGCTACGGTCATAAGGCAAGTGCTGGCGCAAATAGTCGGTAATGAGGCAGCAATTGAGGAGGCACCCACTGATTCGAATTCAAAGGTGAATACGGAACCCGTGCGGTCGGTGTCAGTGCTGGTTGAATTGTCTGCTGACGTGGTTCTTCCTGGTCCAGCATCAGTTTTTGTTTTTGCGAAAGCAGCAGCGGGTCCGGGGATGCCGTTAGCAGTGAAAAAATTGTCCAGCGATGAATTGCCCGCCCTGGTTGAATTAACCGAGGCTATGGCCATGTTCCCAGGTATGAGTTTAAGGGATTTCTCGGAAGTGATACTGGTGGCGCGAATATCAGAAAGCGGTATGGCTGATCCTTCCCCGGAGGATCTTGAAGTTGTCTCAGATGTTATCCAGATAGAGCAGAACCAGGCGGTTATCCGGCTGCAGATTAAAGACCCTCGAGGCGGCAGTTAGGCGCAATTAAGCGGCGGATACACAGGCATGAGGGGAGGGGATGAAACAGGCGCCGTGGGCTATCCCCTGAGTCTGCAATACCAACTGGGGTAGCGCAAATAAATTAGGTGATACGCCATTGGGTCTAACACGGTGCTCGGGGAATTGATGCTTTAAACGACGCATAATATTTTCAGGTAGGGCTGACATCATGCTGAGCATCTCGGTGCCAGAGACGTCGATACGAGGCTGATGGGCGGCCTGTCCGGCATCCATATCAAAGTCCATAATAAATGATGCGATTTGAAATACGGCCGGGAAAATCTTCCTGCCTCCACAGGCACCGACTGCGAACCAGTCACCATTTGATTTCCTGCCGATAACCGGACACATATTGCACAATGGTTTTCGTCCTGCAAGCACCGAGTTGGGTCCGCCAGGCCTGGGGTCAAACCACATCATGCCATTATTCATTAAGATGCCGGAGTCGGGCAACATAATGCGAGAGCCGAAACCTGACATGATGGTTTGAGTCAAAGATACGATATTACCTTCTTTATCGATGCAGCAGATATGGGAAGTATTGCCTGAATCACCTTGTCCAGCGCCGAGATTTAGCAGGCGGTCGCTGTACGATGAGTAGAGTGAGTCGGCAAATGCAAGGTAGGTATCCTCATCCGGGACGGCAGCGGGTTGTGGCATTCGAGAGCTGAGCGTCTGTAACGCGGCTATGATACTGGGTCCGGCGGTGAGTGGGCCAGATACATACACATCGTGTTCTCTGTATCGCAGTGAAAGTGGTGCGTTGACAACTGCCTGGTACTGGCTTAGATCCTGCTGGCTTATTTTTGAACCTGCCTGGACAAGGTCTGGAATGATTTTCCTGGAAAGCGCGCCAGTATAAAACGATTCTGGACCCTCTGATTGGATCTGGCGGTAGGTCTCAGCCAGGCTCCCCAATGGTAGATGATTCAGCAAGCCTTCAGCATTAGGCGCGGGCGGCAGGCCGTCGCTGAGATAAGTTTCTCTGGTTGTCCTGTATTGTCGCAGACCTCTTGCCATCAGGTTGATTTTGCTGCAGCTATACCAATCCAGAGGCAAGCCCAGCTCTGCCTGCTGACAGGCGGGTTCAATCAATGTACTGAAAGGCAGGGTCCCAAACGTCTGGTTGGCCAGATCCATGCCTTTCAAGTATCCGGGTATCGCAGCGGCCAAGGGTCCATGTATGTTGGCGTCATTGATAACAGCAGGCCAGTTAAATGAATCTGCTGAATTTGTGCCGTCTCCAGCTAGAGGATAATCAAAGGGACTAGTTGCCTGTGGAGCTTGCATGCCAAACTCAACGACCTGAACGCGATCCTGTTTAGCATTGTAGACGGTCATGTAACCGCCGCCGCCGATGCCGCTCATCCATGGCTCGACAATGCCTAGCATCAAGCCAGTAGCAATTGCGGCATCCACAGCATTGCCACCTTTTTGCAGAATTTGACTGCCAGCCTTGGATGCCAGGTAGTGCTGGCTGGCAACTAGTCCGTGCTCACCTGAAACCTGCGGTTTGTGTATCTGCCAATGTTCTTGTGCTGACGTTTGCATGAGGCTTATCCTGTTTACCAGCAGGCTACGCCAGACTGGTTGTCCTGACAAGTTGTGTTGTGCTGCTTGTATAGGGTGCATCAATAGGCTATTTTCGGAATTGAGTTTAAATCAAGGAAACAACATGAGTGCAGATGGTAGTTGGGCTGTAAAGTTAAATTCTCCGATGGGAGCCCAGGATGCAGTTTTAACATTGAAGACTGATGGCAATAGCCTGTCCGGATCCATGGAGGGGCCGCAGGGGACTCAGGAATTTTCGGGAGGAACTGTTGATGGAGACAATGTCTCCTGGGTAATTGATATGACCCAACCGATGCCGATGAAATTAGAGTGTAGTGGCAGTGTTGACGGTGATGCTATTTCCGGCACAGTCAAACTGGGCGCTTTTGGCCAGGCAACTTTTGAAGGAACCAGGGCTTAGATTTTCGTCAAACTGAGTTGGTTTGGCAGGAATTGGCAATCCGTTACTGACTAAAGCCGTAACCCTGGTATGGGCCTTAATCGGTCATGCGCAGATTTGTCTGCTTGTCTGGTTGGTCGAGCTATGGCCAGGCCGGATTGGTTTGTGAGGGGCTCTGAATTTTAAAGGCCCTTCATCGAAAGCGCCCGGGGTAGGGTTGCCTGCTGCGTGCGGCTGGTAAATTGGCTAGTTAGCGGCTTCTACCAAAAATAAAACCAGGGAGCTGAATTTGTCTGTCTGGTCGGAATAGTTGCCTATTTTTAACTAATTTGTAGAACCGTTTTTCGCACGAGACTTCATCGTATATGATTGAGGAATAGGCCTGAAGAAGATCCCGATGCCCTGATGACTTTACCCTTTGTACATTTAAGAATTCACTCTGAATATTCTATCGCTGATGGTCTGGTCAGGATCAAGGAATTGGTTAGTGAAGTTCGCAGCCAGGGTATGCCAGCTGTGGCCATCTCGGATATCAATAATCTATTTGCACTGGTTAAGTTATATCAGACGGCTCTAGAGCAGGGTATTAAGCCTATTGTCGCCTGTGATGTATTAGTTGAGGATCTGGATAAAGAGGGCAAACCTTCCGCGCTGGTCTTGGTCGCTCAGTCGGCAGCGGGTTATCAGGGTCTTTCACGGTTATTGTCAAAAGCCTACACCGATGGTCAGGCATCGGGCAAACCAACCTTGTCTCGAGATTGGATTGCCCAGGAGTCGAGTGATTTAATCGCTTTATCGGCCGCTATGGATGGAGACATCGGCAAGGCCATTACGGCTGGAAACCTGAAGGATGCGGTGCGGCGAACCGCCTGCTGGCAGGAAGTATTTCCAGAGCGGTTTTATATTGAGTTGCAGCGTACAGGTGCATCTGGTGAGGCGGATTATGTGTCTTCTGCTTTAGATGTGGCTAGAGAAACCAGTTGTCCAGTGGTTGCTACTAATAACGTTAGATTTCTACATAAAGCCCAGTTTGATGCCCATGAGGTTCGCGTTTGCATCCACGAAGGAAGAACCGCGGATGACCCTCGGCGGGAAAAGAGGTACACCGAAGAGCAGTACCTAAAATCCTCTGAACAAATGGCCGAGTTGTTCAGTGACATACCTGAGGCAATTGAGAATACCTATCGGATCGCTCAGCGTTGCAGCGTGACGCTGACGTTGGGCAAATCCTTCCTGCCTGAATATCCTGTTCCTGCAGGAAAAACCATGAAAACCTTCCTTGAGGATGTTGCCCTTGAAGGCCTGGAAGATCGTTTCAGTACCTTTCCTGAGGAAAAGAAACCGGCAGATGAAAATTGGCGGAAAGCCTACCTGGATCGGCTCTCATTTGAATTGGGCGTCATTAATAACATGGGTTTCCCAGGTTACTTTCTGATCGTCATGGAGTTTATTCAATGGGCTAAAGATAATGATATTCCAGTTGGGCCGGGGCGGGGTTCCGGCGCTGGTTCCCTGGTTGCTTACGTGCTGGGTATTACTGATATTGACCCGCTGGAGTACGATCTTCTGTTTGAGCGCTTTCTCAATCCTGAACGTGTTTCGTTACCTGATTTTGATATTGATTTTTGCATGGACGGCAGGGATCGGGTGATTCAGCATGTAACAGAGCGTTACGGATATGAGTCTGTTTCACAGATTATTACCTTTGGCACCATGGCCGCTAAAGCTGTCGTTCGAGATGTTGCCAGAGTACAGGGAAAACCGTACAGCCTGGCAGATAAATTATCCAAGTTGATCCCGTTTGAGCCTGGTATGACCCTGGCTAAGGCGATGGAAGAAGAACCCTTGCTGGCTGAGTTTGTGGCTCAGAGTGCTGACGCCGAAGAAATCATGGAAATGGCGTATAAACTGGAGGGCTTGGCCCGCAACATAGGCCGGCATGCCGGTGGTGTGGTGATAGCGCCAACCCTGTTAACTGACTTTACGCCAGTTTATAAGGATGACAGCAATGCTGCGCATATGACGCAGTATGATATGAACGATGTCGAAAAGGTTGGCCTGGTTAAATTTGACTTTCTGGGTCTTAGAACGCTTACCATTATAGATAAAGCAGTTAAGTCCATTAACGCCCGGGCGGTTTTATTGGGGGAGCCCGAAGTCAATATTAACGAGCTGGATCTTGAAGACGAGAAAATCTACGAGGATCTTCGCGAGGCCAAAACCACCTCGGTATTTCAGCTTGAATCGCGGGGAATGAAGGATCTGATGAAGCGGGTACGGCCGTCCAGATTTGCTGATATTGTTGCCCTGGTTGCACTGTTCAGGCCTGGCCCGTTACAGCTGGCGGATGATTTTATTCGTCGAAAGCACGGTATTGATGAAGTAGATTATCTGCATCCGAGCCTCAAAGGCATTCTCGTAGATACCTATGGGGTGATGCTGTACCAGGAACAGGTGATGCAGATTGCCCAGATACTCGCTGGTTATTCCCTTGCTGATGCGGACCTGCTACGAAGGGCAATGGGCAAGAAAAAACCCGAAGAAATGGCTAAACAGCGAGAGATTTTTATTGCTGGGGCAATGAAAAATGATGTCAGCGAAAAGCAATCCGACTATATATTCGGGTTAATGGAAAAGTTTGCAGGATATGGCTTCAATAAACCGCACTCGGTCTGTTATGCCTTGATCGCCTACCATACCGCTTGGTTGAAGCACTATTATCCAGCAGATTTTATGGCTGCAGTGATGTCAGCAGATATGCAGAATACTGACAAGATTGTGACCACCGTGGAAGAATGTCGAGACATGGGATTGGATCTTTCTCCACCGAATGTAAATGAGGGAGAGTACCGGTTCACGCCTAAGTCAGGAAATGAAATCGTTTATGGCCTGGGGGCTATAAAGGGTCTCGGTGAGGGTGCGATCAGCGCAATTGTTGAGTCTCGTCATGACCAGGGCCGGTATAGTGACTTATTTGAGTTCTGTAAGCGAGTTGATCCTAGAAAAATTAATCGCAGGGCATTGGATGCCTTAGTTGGCTCCGGTTCGCTGGATGATCTGGTGCCGGACCAGGGCTTGAAGGGTAGAAGTCAGATCGATTTAAAGCGTGCCTTGTTGTATGCCAGTCAGGAAGAAGCGGTAAAGATGGCTGAGCAGGATGCCCGCAATGTAGAGTCAGGAACTGATGATTTATTTGGCGGTTTCGATGCCGATGTTAATGTTACGCATCCGTCTCGACCTGAAGTAAAGGGTTTATCCATGCAGGTGCGGCTTTCCAAGGAAAAAGAAACATTAGGGCTGTATTTAACCGGGCACCCTATAGATTTGTATCGTCCTGAGTTGAAGCACTTGGCTGGCTGTAAGGTAAGTGATTTACGGGCTAGCCAGGCTGAGCAGACTGTCGCCGGTTGGGTAGTCGGATTACGCAGCATGAAAAGCCAGCGTGGAGCCATTACGTTTGCCACCTTGGATGACCGTAGTGGCCGGGTGGATGTGTCAATATTTTCAGACCTGCTCGAGCAGAGCCGGGATAAAATCTGTAAGGATTCGTTATTAGTCGTGCGTGGGGTGGTCAGCAATGATGAATACTCGGGCGGGCTGCGGATGAGATCGAGCGAAATATATGATTTGGTTGAAGCCCGCGGTAAGTTTGCCAAGAGTCTTAAAGTGAGAGTCAGTGGCCAGTTCCCGCAGGCTTGCCTGGAGGGCGGACTTGCCGAATTGCTAACCCCGTACAAAGAGAAACAACGCGACGGCTGTCCTGTTGTCATCCACTATAGCAGCAGAAATGCCTGCGCCGAGTTAGTTCTTGGGGATGAATGGAGAGTCAATCCGGATGATGATTTGATCGAACTGCTCAGGGATAAATTTGGCCGGGATGAGGTCAGCATTGATTATACCGGGCAGAGTAGATTGAGCAGGTGAGCCGTTTAGATCTGGATGCCGAAAGTGCTGAATCGTTATTTTCAGCTGAGACGAGACGATGGGTTGTTGGTTTCAGTGGTGGTTTGGATTCGATGGTGCTGCTTCACTTGCTGGCGAATCATCCTGAGCGACCGGACCTGCTCGCGATTCATATTAATCATGGGCTCCAGGCTGACTCTGAATCCTGGGCATCACATTGTGCTGACGTCTGTAAAAAGCTGGATATTGCCTTTGTTGCTATTACTGTGTCCGTTGATGCATCGGGCAGTAGTGAAACCCAGGCAAGAAAAAGTCGATATCAGGCATTTGAGCAGGTTTTGCAAGCGCATGATGTGTTGGTTCTTGGCCATCATTTAGACGATCAGCTAGAGACCGCTTTCTTGAATTTGCTCAGGGGTAGTGATACGCCCGGATTGCTCGGTATGCCTGCCGTTCGCAGGTTATCAGCAAACCTGGTGAGTCGGCCTTTGCTCGGAGTCGCAAGAGACGCCATTAAGCGTTATGCCATCAGTCACAAACTTTCCTGGATTGAAGATCCAAGCAACGCTATTGACCTGGCCGATAGGAACTTCCTTCGCAACCAGGTTCTGCCCAGGCTGGCTGACCGGTTTCCGGATATTCGATCGAAGCTGGCTTCAGGTATCCAAAGAGATGTCCAGGCGCGTCAACTGCTATATCAACTGGCTCGGTTGGATCTGGCGAATATCCAGGATAAGCAGGCAGGGATATCTATCCCGGGGTTAAAGCAACTAGGCGAACATCGAGCCGTGAATCTGTTGCGTACCCAATTATTGGATCAGGGGGTGGCCTTGCCTTCAGGTAAGCACCTCAGGCAGGGTTTGGCCGATATGCTGGCCGCAGAACCTGATAAGTTGCCCGTGATTAATCTCAAAGGCCATGAATATCGTCGTTTTCAAGGGCGAATCTTTCTGTGTGAGTCGCGACAGCTAGTGAATTGGGCGCCGCTCGAATGGCCCACGGATGCCCAGGTCATTGATATCGAGGAGTTGAGAATCACCAGGGAGAAAATTGCTACAGGGGGGCTGTCGCTGTCCATCGATGCTCCGAGACTGCGCCTAAAGCAGGCCGGCGAGGTGATTTTTCTTGGGCATAACAGGAAGATCAACGATATTTTAAGAGAAGCCAGTGTGCCATCCTGGATTCGCAGTCGTCTACCGGTTGTGGTCAGCGATGATCAGTTGATTGCGGTTCCAGGGATTCCTGACTGGTCCTTTGAACAGCGGGTCGCCACACCCTATGCGGTTGATCCTGGATCTCCGGGTTGGTGTTATAAGGTGTATTTTCGGCGCTAGATTTGTTTGTTTATTGTTAATGTTATTGAGCGAATGAGCGATGAGTGTTAATCTTTAAAGCCATCTCGGGTGAAGCCTTTTCACCCTTAAAAAGATGGGAGTCTTATGTCTCGTTTGATTTTTGTTACCGGTGGTGTGGTCTCTTCCCTTGGGAAAGGGATTACCGCAGCGTCCCTTGGAACTGTTCTCGCCGCCCGTGGTTTGAAAGTGACCATGCAGAAACTGGATCCTTATATAAACGTTGATCCCGGGACCATGAGTCCGCTTCAGCATGGGGAAGTTTTT
>JABIZD010000126.1 GCA_018666555.1 Gammaproteobacteria bacterium | reverse complement strand
TGAAAAAATTTACAACTTTAATCTCCCCTATACCGCAGCCAAAAAACACCTCGACGCACAGGATAATGCTGCCAACGCCAGACTCAAGGAAGAAGAGAAAGCCATCAAAAGCCTCACCAATAGTGCCAAACGACTCGCTACCTGGGGAAAAGTCTACGATAACGAGAAATTTGCAGCCAAAGCAAAAAGTATGGAAAAACGCATTGAGAAAATGGAGGAAAACAAAACCTTTGTCAGTAAAGGCTCGAAGCTCCATCTCGATCTGGAAATGCAGGCAACTCGCGCCAACAGAATGCTCCATATCAACAAACGCGATATCTTATCCCCTGGTACAAAGCCGGTAACACTATTTCATATAGAAGAGTTTTTTATACGTCCGGGTGACCGTATTGCACTACTGGGACACAACGGTACCGGCAAGACCACTTTAATCAAATTAATTATGGATCAATTTGCAACGGATAGAGACGGCGACCTCGTGAAGTTTAACCCTCAATGTGAGATTGGTTATTATGACCAGGAAATAAACGAATTTGATGGTTCCTTGAACCTGGTGGAAACATTACGAGCGCGCTGCCATCGTGGCAGCGAAACAGACTACAAAACTGCCTTAATCAAAGCAGGATTCCCCTACCCGGATATCACCAAAAAAGTGGCGGTATTAAGCGGTGGCGAAAAGGCCCGTCTGATGTTTCTGATCATTAAAATTAACCAACCGAACTTCCTGGTTCTGGATGAACCCACTAATCACATTGATATTCAAGGTAAGGAACAGCTCGAAAAGCAGATTCTAGCGACCAACGCAACCCTGCTGGTTACCTCCCATGACCGCAGATTTATTGACCATATTGCTGATCGCTTCGTGCTCATCGAGGACCGGCAGTTAATCGAAATCAATAGCCCAGACTCTTTTTACCAGACCGATACAAGCCAAATCCCCGGGGCTAGCAATACCCCATCGGCACACACCATTACCCCGGGGCAGATAACGGATGAGGACTCAATTCTAGAAAGAATTATCGAACTGGAAACTCTGATTGCAGAAGACCAAGCAAGGAAAATAAAATTCCAGAAACCTAAAATACAAGCTGAATGGCACATCGAACTCGAAAAGCTCAACATTCAGCTAATCAGCATTTCAAAATGACGAGTTGAGCATCGTTACTTGAGACAATCCTGCGTCGACTAGATCTAGCGCTCTGAATTAACGTTATCAAACGCAGCCTGAGCCGTAGTCTAATTCCACTATGTTATGGTAATCATTCATTTTATGATTATTCGGAAGCCAAAGACGCTCAAGGATACCAGGCATCATATGCAGAATGACGCACCAACCCAGCGGAGAAATGCCGCCGATCTAGCTAAAAACTTCGACCTGCTATCGCTCCCCGAAGATTTCTACGATAGCCCATTTCCTTATTACCAAGCGCTACAAGAACATTCCCCGGTCAAACAATTATCCGATGGCAGTTTCTTCCTGACACACTACGCAGATCTAATCGGTATATACAAAAACACCACCTTATTCAGCTCCGATAAAAAAACCCAATTTAAACCAAAATTCGGCGATAGTCCCTTGTATCAGCACCACACCAGCTCACTGGTCTTCAATGACCCGCCGCTGCATACCCGTGTCCGTAGTATCCTAAATGGCGCTCTGGTACCCAAAGCCATCAATGCAATGAAGCCAGGCTTGACCACACTGGTAGATGAGTTAATTTTTAAGATGAAAGGAAAGAACCAGGTGGATCTAATTACGGACTTCGCCAGTGCCATTCCTATTGAGATCATTGGCAACCTGCTGGGTATACCGCACAGTGAACGAGCTCCATTACGGGACTGGTCACTGGCGATATTGGGAGCCCTGGAACCAGTCACAAGTGATAGCGCCGCAGATTGGGGAAATCAATCCGTGCAAAGTTTTCTCGCTTATCTGGCAGAACTGACCGAGCGACGACGCAGTCAACCAGGAGACCCTGAACACGATGTATTAACCCGCCTGATTCAAGGTGAAGCAGACGGGGTAAAACTCTCTGAAAAAGAATTACTGCACAATTGTATTTTTTTGCTGAATGCAGGCCACGAAACTACGACTAACCTGATTGGCAGTGCTCTGGTTACGCTGCACGACAACCCTGCACAGCGACAACGCCTGATCGAGCAACCCGGCCTCATTAAAACTGCGGTTGAAGAAGTATTGCGTATGGAGAGTCCTAATCAACTGGGTAACAGAATGGCAACCGAAAGCGTGCAAATCGGTGGCTGCTCAATCCCAGCAAGAAGCAATATTCACCTATGTATTGGCGCCGCCAACCGTGATCCGAGCACCTTCATGGAACCACAGCACTTTGACATTAGCCGGTCCCCTAATCGACACCTGGCCTTCGCCAGTGGTGCCCATAACTGCATTGGCAATACCCTGGCAAGGCTCGAGGCAAGTATCGCCATATCTGGCTTTATCACCCATTTCCCGGATTATCAATTAGTCCATAGACCGGTTCGCGCCAGTCGAGCGCGTTTTCGCGGCTTTCTCAGTATTCCCTGCCAGTTAAATCCGTCCGTGCCATGACTGATACCCGACTTTATAGCAGGCACACACCTGGAAACTCAAAACAGGTCAAGGTCTGATACTAACGATCCACTATTTTATGCGTCAGGCTCATATAGGATCGATTAATAAATCCTGTGTTATCGCCGTTCTTCTCATCCCACTCTTTGGTTAACTTGGCAGCAACTACATCCTCAAGAGTCGCTCCATTTTCAATTAAATCCATCATGCGATCCCGAATCGTAGTTAACATATCAATATAGGCTTTCAAGGCACTATAGTCCGTAATGGGACCATGCCCCGGTATCACAACTGTGTCAGCATCAATCAGCTTCAAGGTTTCCGAGCAAAATCGAATCACGCCATCAAGCGTTCCGCCA
This sequence comes from Gammaproteobacteria bacterium, assembly GCA_018666555.1. Lineage (GTDB taxonomy): Bacteria > Pseudomonadota > Gammaproteobacteria > Pseudomonadales > Azotimanducaceae > UBA9926. Next base: position 3,111 of record JABIZD010000126.1, on the reverse strand, counting down.
TTACCCGCATCAATAAAAGGATAGCCGACATTATTGAAAACATCACCGAGGTGGACGGCATTACTGCCACGAAAAATAATGGCAGTATCGCCTGTTGTATGAGCAGGTCCGAAGTGGAACAAATCAACTTGCTCTCCGTTTAAATGAAATTGCATCGTTGTATCAAAGGTGAGTGTCGGCAGCGCTGCTTCCGGGTAGGCTTTTTGCAAATACGAAATCCCAACAAGATTAATGAGATGGTCATCCAGCATCATGCTACGCGAGTTAGCATGGCTGACCAGCCAGGATCCTTTCGGCCCAAGCGCCAAATTGCCCTCGGCGTGATCAAAATGCCAATGGGTATTGATGACAAAATCAATTGCGTCACCTCCCAGGCCTGCAATTGCGGCCTCTATTTTTGGCATCGCGGAGGGAAATTGATCATCTACAATAAGAACCCCATCTTTGCCCGTACTGACAGCAATGTTTCCTCCAGCTCCGAACAGAACACTCAAGTTATTACCAATGGTCTCGACAGTTATCTCTGGGTCAACCAAATCAAAACCAAATACATTGGCGAAGTCTTCCAAGGATAACGGTTCAGGTACCTCGGGACCTGAATGCGGGAAAGCAACCGAGCAACTGACTACCAGACAAATCGTTAACAGCATTTTTTCATTGATTTTATCTCCTGTTGTTTACCAAGAATTAATCACTCTTTCGAATCCAGTCATCTACCATTAAAAACTAGCAACTGACTGAGACCTTATTCTTTAAAAAAAGCTTTGCGTACCATCCACGTCCAATTTAGCAGGAATCCGCCAGAGATAACCATAGGCCAGCCCATAGTCTATCGCTTATCAATAATGCGCTGGGCTTTACCTTCAGAGCGGGGGATTGCGCCCGGGCCATGAACTTGTACTTGCGCAGTCACACCGATAAATGTTTTCACTCTGTGAGTCAATTCAGCAGCAATACTATCAGGCGAAGAATCGGACCCTTCGGTTAGTTCGACATTAATGGTCATAACGTCCATATGCCGGTCTTTGGACAGTTCGATTTGATAATGGGGTGACAGCGCAGCAATGGTCAGCAGATGTTCTTCAACCTGAGAAGGGAAAACATTGACACCACGGATAATCATCATGTCATCACTACGGCCCGTGATGCGGGCCATTCTTCGCATGGTTCTAGCGCTTCCGGGCAAAAGCCTAGTCAGGTCACGAGTACGATAGCGAATAACTGGCATGGCCTCCTTGGTCAGGCTGGTGAATACCAGTTCACCTTCTTCTCCATCTGCAACGACATGACCGGTTTCTGGGTTAACAACTTCAGGGTAAAAATGATCTTCCCAAATAGTTGGGCCGTCCTTGGTCAACAGACATTCCTGAGCAACGCCTGGCCCCATCACTTCCGAAAGGCCGTAAATATCAACCGCATCCAGGTGCAATCGTGACTCAATTTCTTTACGCATGGCATCCGTCCAGGGCTCGGCACCGAAAATACCCAATCGTAAAGATAGGCTTTCTGGATCAACGCCCTGGCGATCCATTTCATCTGCTATGTTCAGCATATAAGAAGGCGTCACCATAATAATATCGGGATCAAAGTCCTGAATCAGTTGCACCTGCTTTTCAGTCTGGCCACCACCCACAGGGATTACCGCACAACCCAATCGCTCACCGCCATAGTGAGCGCCAAGGCCACCTGTAAACAGACCATAACCATAAGATACATGAATTTTATCAAGCGCCTGCCCACCCGCTGCTCGAATTGACCTGGCGGCTACATCAGCCCAGACATCAATATCATTTTTGGTATAGCCGACTACGGTCGGTTTACCGGTTGTACCACTTGACGCATGAATACGAACCACCTCTTCCATGGGGACTGCAAAACTTCCAAACGGATAGTTATCCCGGAGGTCCTGCTTCGAAGTAAAGGGAAACTTCGCCAGATCATCCAAACTGGCAAAATCATCCGGATGGACGCCGGTAGCTTTGAATTTATCCGCGTACATGGGAGAGTTCTCATAGGCATGCTGCAGTGTTCTCTTCATTCTGCGGAATTGCAGTTGACGGAGTTCATCGATGCTGGCCGTTTCAATCTCGTGTAAAGGATCATGACAGGCTGAATTAGGCGTAGTGAACCTTTTTATTGATAGTTACAGACTGAATCAACCATGTTTCTGCTTCTCCGGCAATGGTTGTTCTTGGATTCAGGAAAAGCCAACTAATCAGGGACAGCACGGCAGGCTTTAGTCATTACGCCAATCCACGGATGCCAATAAAATGATCTGTTCAGCCCCTTATTTTGTATAACACTGAGATAGTTTTACAATGTTTACCATCAAAAACTCACAAGGGTAATAGGCTATGAATAAGCAATTGTCTGGAGGTTGTTTTTGCGGATCGATTCGTTACACCTTCGAACATGGCGATTATCTCACCGCCAATTGTCATTGCACGATGTGCAGGCGAACCTCAGCCGCGCCCTTCGTGTCCTGGATAGTAGTGCCCAACAACCACTTCAGATACACCGCAGGAAAACCTAAACTGCTCAAGTCCTCTGGCCATGGAAGCCGTTATTTCTGCCCTGACTGCGGCACGCCAATCGCCTGTATATTGGATTCTCACCCTGATGTGATTGATATCACCCTGTGCAGCCTGGATACACCTGAAACTATTATTCCAGAGCATGAAGTTTACACAGAGACTCGCATGCCCTGGCTGACAACGAACAAATGACATGCTCCCAGCATCGTGATAGCCCCTCTGAAACTCTCGCCTGACTCATCTTTGTTGTCAGCGGTCGTCCCGTGGCTTGCTTCCTTGTCGCCCGGCGCCTGCTGAGCTAGTCAGTGCCATCTACAAACAGTCGTTTTAACAACCCACCTGTTGCCCACCAACTAATAGCATCAGCTGATTTTTGCGAGAGTTTGGCCCTATAAGACCTACAACATTGAATCGCCACTGTCGATTACGGATTATGGGTTATGGGTTATGGGTTATGGGTTATGGGTTATGGGTTATGGGTTAAGGGTTAAGGGTTAAGGGTTAAGGGTTAAGGGTTAAGGGTTAAGGATTAAGGATTAAGGATTAAGGATTAAGGATTAAGGATTAACAAAATAAT
>JABIZD010000118.1 GCA_018666555.1 Gammaproteobacteria bacterium | reverse complement strand
TACTCCCTCTGCGCCGATTTGAAATCAGCTTGCGGGCGCGTAAGAAATACTGCTAAAGAGTTCGACCTACTTTAGCCAAGGCTGAGTAGGTTTTTTTTTATGATTTTTATTGTTCCATGGATTTTCTATGCCCATCAAGATACCAGACTCCCTCCCCGCTGCTGGCGTTTTACAGGAAGAAAACATTTTCTGTATGGCTTCTTCCGCCGCTGAAATTCAGGATATCCGGGAGTTGAGGATTCTCATCCTCAACCTGATGCCGAAGAAAATTGAAACTGAAATACATTTACTTCGCATGCTGTCTAACACGCCGTTGCAGGTGCAAATAGACCTCATGCGCATCAATGACAAACCATCGAAAAATACCCCCATAGAACACATGGAAGATTTCTACCAGGATTTTGCCACGGTTAAAAAGCGAAAATATGATGGCATGATTATCACCGGCGCCCCCTTGGGACAGGTTCCGTTTAATGAGGTGCTTTTCTGGGATCAACTTACTGAAATCCTTGACTGGACCGAAACTAATGTCACTTCAACCATGTTTTTGTGCTGGGCAGTCCAGGCAGCTATGTATCATCTATACCAGATACAGAAGCAGGTTCTGCCCAAGAAAATATCGGGTGTCTACCCCCACAAACTACTAAAACCATTTTCACCGATCGTGCGGGGCTTTGATGACCAGTTTAATGCACCCCATTCACGCTACGCAGAGGTACCGACCGCTGATATTCTGGCGACACCGGGAATTGACCTGATAGCCGATTCAGACATTGCCGGGGCGTATATCTTCGCCCATCAAACGGGTAAGCATCTTTTCATTACCGGTCATTCCGAGTACGAGCCTCTGTCGCTGGCTAACGAATATTTCCGGGACCTGGAATCTGGTGCCGAACCGGAGATTCCTGAAAATTACTTTACCAACAATGACCCTTCCTGTGCTCCGAATGTCACCTGGAAAAGCCACGGTAGCCTACTGTTTACTAATTGGCTCAACTATTTCGTTTACCAGCTGTCCCCCTTCAACCCCGAGGATATCGGCAAAATCAGAAACCTCCCGAACATAAAGCTGGTCTGAATCGCTTGCCCACGGAATCAATAAAAGCGCCAAAACTGGTCCAGGGACCGGTCGCATCCGGCTTGTTTCGGATGACATTACCAATGATCCTCGGTATCTCCTCAAGCCTGATCGCAGGCCTGGCAGAAACCTTTTATCTGGGCCAACTGGGCTCAACCGAACTGGCTGCACTGGGGTTCACCTTTCCCGTCACCTCTTCACTGATGTCCCTGACACTGGGTGTATCCATCGGCATGTCATCGGTACTGGCCCGCGAGGTAGGCGCAGGCAGATCCAGTCAGGTCAAACGAATTGCCACGGATGGCCTCACCTTCGCGGCGATACTTATGATATTGGTTGCCACTGCAGGTTTCCTGACCATCACCCCTGTTTTCGAAAGCCTTGGTGCAGATAGCAGTACCCTTCCGCTGATCAACGAATACATGGAACTGTGGTACTTATCTGTCTTATTTATGGCCATACCCTCCATTGGTGCAAACGCATTAAGGGCAACCGGTGATGCCAAAACCTCAGGTGTTATTATGATTATGGGCTCGATTTTACAGGTCATATTGAGCCCTATATTTATCTTTGGCTGGTTTGGCCTGCCTGCCATGGGCATGGCCGGAGCAGCTGCCGGAAACCTGGTTTCAAGAGTATTGATGTTTGCAGTCACACTCTACATCCTGGTTTTTCGGGAAAACCTGATCGCGTTCCATCGTGTGGCATTATCGAGCGTGCTGGAATCCTGGACGAAGATCCTCCAGGTCAGTATTCCTGCGACGGCAACTAACCTGATAGGGCCCATATCCAGTGCTATAATCGTCTCCATGCTTGCCAGTTACAGTCAGGAAACCGTAGCCGGGTTTGGCATCGCCAGCCGCATAGAAGCCCTGTTCGTTATCCCTCTGTTCGCTCTGTCTGCCAGTATTGGCCCTTTCGTTGGCCAGAATTGGGGGGCAGGTGAATTCACCCGTGCTAATCAAGCCATGCTCATCTCTTTCAAAAGCTGCATTCTATGGGGCTTAGTGGTCGCGGTAATTCTGTGGATGGCGCATGAACCTATTATCCGGTTATTCAATGACCAGCCGGAAGTGGTCGATGCTGCCCGCATTTACCTCCTGATTGTACCAATATCGTACGGTATCTGGGGGGTGTTGATGGTGGCATCGGCTATTTTTAATGCTCTGGGAAAACCCCTCCGGTCCACGGCTATGTCGATTTTAAGAATGTTTGTTATCTACATTCCGTTGGCGTTGCTAGGCAACCAACTGCTAGGTCTACCCGGCATATTCATCGCCACCTGCCTGTCAAACCTGCTGGCAGGCCTCACTGGCCTGGTATGGAACCGGGCCTCCTATGCGAACCTTGATCATTCCAGTAAGGCTTCGGCTTCCAGCTCATAGTCACGCATAACATCGACGGCGTAAGTCACCTTGCCCGTCAGTTCCTGGGGATCACCATGAACCAGTCTCAGGCAGGCTTCCGCCATATTCTCAACAGGGGTAATATTTTCCAAGGGTGTATCTTCATTGATAAGTTGGTGGTGAACGACTCCTGGCGTAGCAACCAGGCCGGGCGAAATGACATTTACGCCAATTCCATCGCTATAGACTTCCGATGCCAAACCCGTGGTAAACCGCTCTAAGGCAGCTTTACACATACCGTAGACGGTTCCCCCTCGACCCGCTACGTCTTTTGCCGGGTGAATGGCCGCGTGTGAACTCACATTCAAAATCCAACCCGAGCCTCGCGCCTGCATGCCAGGCAATACCATCTGGGACAAATGAAACGGTGCATTCACCTGCACTTCAAACATTAGATCGCGGTGCTTTTCAGTAAAGTCCTTTACTTTCACAAAATAGGTGACTGCTGCATTATTGACCAGGATATCGACTGTACCAAACACGTCCATAGTCTCATCAACCAGCTGCTTCCGGTGTTCCTTGATCGCCAAATCGCTTCTAACTGCAATGGCTTGGCCACCAGCATCATTAATTCGCTGCACGACATTGTTTATTCCGCCTGCTAACACGTGGTCACCATCATCTATTGTTCGAGCTGAAACCACCACACGAGCGCCTTCCTGGGCATATCGCAAGGCAATGGCTTCACCGATACCGCGACTGGCACCAGTAACAATAGCGACCTTTGCTTTTAGTTTTCCCTCTGGATTGATCTTGACCACAATAACCTGCCTCCTTTTTGCTAAATTTATCCGGGCCACTTGACAGGCCCATCTATTCGGACCCTGTTAACTCAACTATCCAGGAATTGACAAACACCCGCTTCAGTTAAAGCTTAGATAGATCTGCGACTGCATCGACCCGGTTTCCTTTTCTTCGGATTAGTGTCAGTTCAGTGATTTCTTCTTAAAACATACCGCAGAAACCGTACTGTAACCAATTGAATTCATAGAAATCTCACTTATATGCTGCTTTCGTTCGCTATTACGGCCACTACAACTCTGTGTAAGGGACTAACCAGTAGTTAATCAAGTTCCTGCTCAGCAGTTAACCACTGAGGATCTCGAGCACACTGGCCGAAGTCGCCATTACACGGAGTTAAGCACAGCTACCAAGAGACATCACTGCCAATCGATCTGGATTATTAACAGACTAACAAAAAATACCCCTTAACAATTCGTATACGATTATCAAGGAACACGTTCTATCATTATGAATAAGCTGCCCAGCAAACTGTTCAGGCCAGAGGCGATCCGCTTCCATCAGCAGCAGTTTAACCCTCCTCCCCACTTCACTGGAACCAGCCGGGCGGTCTGGCCCTGGGTCACAGGTGTACTGTTCACAGGGCTGGCGATAATGGGACTGCTGCAGCTAACCTACTCGCAATCGCATCGGGTCAGCGGCAAAATTGACAATCACAATGTACATATCATTCGCTCTAATATTAACGGCTATGTTTCCGCTATTTTCGTTAGCGAAGGCGAACTAGTTCGAGCGGGTCAGCCGGTAATCAGGATCACAAACCAGAACGGCAGCCGAGAGCATGCGGCCCGAATTATTGAAATAGGGAGGCAAATCACCCTCAAGCAGCAACGCCTGGAGTTATTGACTCAGGCCGAAGCACTCACGCAACAAAAATATGATTTGAAAATAAAAGCCCTTGCCGCTAGAAACCACCTGCAAGGTAAGAGAATTTCCCTGCAAGCGCAAAAACGCCACCAACTACTGCTCATATCCAAGGATACCCGGGCCTTACTTGCCAACAAATTCGCTTCACGACGTGAGTGGCAAAGACACAGTCAGGACGTTTTAGACGCTGACCTGCACTTACTGAAACTGCATCAACAGCACCAGGATATTTCCCACTATGTTTCGGAATCGGCAACCCTATTGACCGAAGCCCAACTTAAATTTAAGCAAAATATTAACCAGGAATTGCAGGACGTCTCGTTACTACGCGAACGTCAATCAACATTAGAATCCGGGCTACGAACAATATTAAATGCACCCACAGCAGGAGCGATAGGCCACCATCATATTAACCTGTATAGCCAGATAACTGCAGGAACGGCGCTGTTAAATCTACACAAGACGACCCAGCCTTACTCGGCAACTCTCTTTATTCCAGTCAAATTACGACAACACCTTACCCATGGCGATCCAATTTATTTGAGGCTGGACCGCAACAGCAAGAATGAACAACCGCTTCTAAAAAGCCACATCTCGCATATTGATGAAGCGGCTATTGCCATACAAACCGGGAACGCCAATCCCGCCAATACCTACGTCAATCTGGTTAGAGTGACCTTCAACAAAGACACTATTGCCTCAGCCGATGCATCACTAACACTTAGCCCGGGAATGCCGCTGCAAGCCCTGATAAAGCTCACCGAAAAAACCCTGTTGGTACATCTTGGCGACGTCATCAACAGCCTGTTTGAAGCGTAGCAATGAACCGAATACAGACGGTATTTCAGTCAGAATCCCATGAATGTGGATTGGCCTGCTTGATTATGATTCAACAAGGCCTTGGCGGGGAGACTCGCCTGAATGAATTTCGTGACTTGGTAGGTACACGCAATCAAGAATTATCGATCAAGGAATTGGTTGACTGTGCCAAAAAGCTCGACCTCTCTGGCAGACCCATTCAATGTGAACTGTCCGAGCTTCCGCAGCTAAAATTACCTGCGATTCTGCACTGGCGTCTAAATCACTGGGTCGTGTTAACAAAGGTAACCTCAGAGCAATTTATTGTCCATGATCCTGCTGAAGGTCGATTGTCTCTGGTGCGGTCAGAGGTCTCCAGAATGTACACCGGGATCGCAATAGAATTTTCCAAGCTACCAATTATTAGGGCAGCACCTGAGATTGAAGTAAGAACGATTAGAATCAGGGATATACTATCCAAAACCAACCTGAAAAAGATGCAGGTTGGTTTGTTGTTGCTGACCATGGGCCTGTTCTACGTCTTAGCACTAACCTTACCGCTATTTCTGAAACTGGTAGTGGATGAGGTTCTGGTAAGACAGGATCATAATCTGCTCCTCACCCTTGCTTGCGGCTTTACCCTCCTGGGTGTCAGCGCACAATTTATTTACTGGCTTCAAGGCAAACTTGCTCTTAACTTGGCTTTACAAATGCAGTTCGATCTGTCAAAAGCGATTTTTGACCGGCTATTACGCCTGCCTCCCCATTACTTTCGAAATAGAAACCCGGCTAATTTACTCTCTCGGCTTGCATCGATTAGGCCAGTCCAACAGTTTTTGTCTCAAGGCTTAATCAAAATGGCAATAAACACCACTATGCTGGCTCTATGCCTTATTGTCATCAGCAATCTGGTACCGCTAGCCGGCATCATTCTTGCGGTTTCTATAGCGGCGCTGTTGCTGCTATATAGCCTGACATTACCGATGCTGAAACGCGCCGGAGAGATGATCCTGGTAAAAAATACGGCATTCCAGTCCGAAGCGATCGATAGTTTTCAAAATATCGCTTCCATTCAGAGGTACCAGGTAGAGTCATTTGCCACCCTGAAACTCGAAGAAAAGCAGGAAACTGCGCTTACTGTCGAAAACAGGAGTGCCGGCATAGAGTTAGGACTCAGCACAGCACAGGGCCTGATGTTGCACCTGAGTCACGTTGTGCTTATCTATGCTCTCTGTGACCAGGTAATGTCTGGTCGCATCAGTTTAGGTACTTGCTATCTTATCTTATCGTACCGACACTTTGTTGCCGAGTCAGTCAAAGGCCTAAGCTATGACCTGCTTGGCATACTTACCCTACGCCTTCATCTGGAAAGAATCTCTGACTTTTATATTTACGAACCATATGAACCTATCACCCATCCTGCCTGTATTGAAGAAGGTCACCTCATTGTGCAGGACCTTAGAGTAACCCGGCACGAGCAACTCATAGCCTACCCCTTCTACCTGGAGGTAAGACCAGGCCAATTACTCGTTATCCAAGGGCCGTCTGGGTGCGGCAAATCAACACTTATTGAAGCTATCGCAGGGCTCCTACCCATTAATTCCGGAACGCTTTCATTGGGATCACAGAGCCGTACTGCTGGAGCCCATAAATGGTCACCAGAACAGGTCGGTAGCGTACTCGATGCTGATCGATTTCATAGCGGCAGCATTGCCAGCAACATCAGAATGCATCAACCGGCTCAGAACCGAGACAGACTCATAACAGCCGCAGTGACCGCACAGCTACATGAGGACATCCTGGCATTACCGTTAGGCTACGATACCCTTATCTCGACCTCAAACGTGCCACTTTCATTGGGGCAGATGCAACGGCTTTTGATTGCTCGAGCCTTATACCATGATCCCAGGCTTTTGTTGCTCGACGAATCTACAGCTAATCTTGACCCACATCTAGAACGGCAGCTGATAGCTAACTTGCGACGATCCGGCAGGACCCTGGTGGTGGCTACCCATAGAAACAACCTGATCCAGCAGGCTGATATTATACTGACCAAGAAAAAGTCTGATTGGCAGCTAGAATACCCCAACACTAGCTAAGCATCCCTGAAAACTATTCAGTTTTCTTTTTAGCTCCAGCTCGGTTCGTGAGCGGAAAAACCAGCGCCAACCAGATAAAACTGGCCATGAGGCCTATCAATAGATAGTAGTTGGACATAACCACACCAAGTTTTTGCAAGAAGACCACTACAAGGCCCGAACCGCCTTTTGCCGACCGGTAACCCAGCACATCAATTAGTTCTTTAGCCCGATACCTTGAATCAAAATCCAGCGGCATGTAGATCAGTTCTTTGGCACCACGAAAAAGAGAATAGTCAAATACTTTAAAAATGAACAAGGCCATACCCACCGATAGCAGACTGGGAGACCAGATCGCATAACCAATGGCACAGACATGGATCAGAGGCATCAAAAGATGGACAAAGCGCAGCGCAAACAACGTCAGAAACACAGGTGTTAACAAAAACTGGGATGCCACTGCAACGGAGTTCAGGTAAAACCAGAAATCTCCCTGGAATGCTGTTTCAGCATCTGTCTGACCTGCAAAATCTGTAGACAACAGGGCCTGAAACTTGAAATCCAGTACCGCAGCAATTACCTGAGCCGAAACAATAATTAGTAAAAGACTCACCAGTTTAGGGTTCCTTGTCAGCACTGACCAACCCATATTAACAAAAGAAGAACGCTTCTTGGTTGGCGTGGGCAGGACTGGCTCACCAAAACGCAGGTAAGCTCTATTAGCAACAAACCCGGCAGGAAGGAGAGCCAGCGCCGCTAGCAGGACAAGTGTTTCGGTCCCGAGTGGAACCGCGCTGATAGAGACCAGGTATGCACCTAGAACACTGCCAAGCCCTGCTATACCGGTGATAGGACCATTGACTTTTTTGGCCGTCTGTTCCGTCAATGAAGAGTTGATGTAGCTCCAGTATTGCTCTATCAGTAGCACCACATAAAATTCTTTCAGCAAGAAAAGCAGTGGCGTCACGACCTGGCTACCCTGTCTTACAGCGAGGTATCCTGCGAATATGAGCAATGCCGAACCATAACTCGTCACCATTAGTGTGCGCCTTGGCCCGAGCTTGCTGAGCAACCAGCCATAGAGCACTACGCCTGCAAATACAACCACTGGCATTGCCACCATTAACAAGGGCAGGTTTTCAGCTCCATAGGCATTTTTGAATAATACAGTTGAAGCAGAGCGCATAAATTCGTAACCAGCCAGGGTAAACATGGCTGACGCAGCCATCATAATGGCGAGTTGTATATCCTTGCCTACCTTTATCATTTGAAATTCCTGCTTAACTGAAATTAGTCCTATTTGAACCTGCTTGCCTGCGACAGGAGCCTGCGTATACCTTATACTTCACATCCCTGACCGCTGTATAGTTTATGATGCGAAAAATGATAGAACCTGCTACAAAACCAGGCAACCCCTGCTTTTCATCTGGGCCAACATCCAAATATCCAGGCTGGAACCTGACTCAGTTAAACACGTCTAATCTAGGCAGGTCCCATCGCGCTCCTGACCCTAAAGCCCAGCTCCGACAGATCATCGAAGACAGCAAGGAAATCCTGCAGATTCCTGATGACTATCGATTGGGTATAGTACCCGCATCTGATACAGGCGCTTTCGAAATGGCCATGTGGACCATGCTCGGCCAGAGAGGTACGGATGTACTTAGCTGGGAAAGTTTTGGCCAGGGCTGGCGAACTGACATAGAAAAACAACTTCGCCTCACCGATGTGAATTACTACTCGGCAGACTATGGCTCGTTACCTGATCTGGCTTTACCGGACAGTGTTAACAGAGATATCGTATTCACATGGAATGGCACTACCTCCGGCGTTAAAGTCGCCAATGGCGACTGGATAGATTCATCTCGAGACGGCCTTACCTTCTGCGACGCCACTTCAGCCGCTTTCGCAATGCATCTACCCTGGCAGAAACTGGATGTCATTACCTGGTCCTGGCAGAAGGTGATGGGAGGCGAAGGTGCTCATGGCATGCTGGCTTTATCCCCTAAGGCCGTAGCAAGACTGGAAAGCTACCAACCCAGCTGGCCTCTACCAAAAATATTCCGGCTTACAAAATCAGGCAAACTCATTGAGGGATTGTTCCAGGGAGCCACCATTAATACGCCTTCTATGCTCGCCGCTGAGGACCATCTGATGGCGCTCCAATGGGCAAAATCAATTGGTGGTATAGATAGTCTGGTACAGCGAAGCGAAAAAAACCTGGCGGTGATCAGCGAATGGGTCAATCGGACCAAATGGGTAGATTTTCTTGCTGTAGAACCAGAAACACGGTCGAGTACCTCCATCTGCCTGAAAATTGTTGATGCCGCTTACAGTCAACTCAGTGAGCCTGACCAGCGTTCTAGAATCAAAGCTATCACCCAACGACTCGAGTCAAACAATATCGCCTATGACATAGCAGCCTATCGTGATGCCCCACCTGGGCTGAGGATCTGGGGTGGCGCAACAGTGCAAAGCAGTGACCTTCAATGCCTGACCCAATGGCTTGACTGGGTCTGGCAGGTCACAGGCTGAAGCTGCTTGTAATGATGCCTAAACTAACGAGCATGATGGCGTTAGGCCTTTCTTGCCTGTTGGCTTTACCTCTGCAGTGCATCGCCGCTTCTGCCGAAGCTATGACAAAAATTCATTTTCTGATTCCAGCAGGGCCCGGTGGTGGCTGGGATGGAACGGCGCGAGGAATTGGTACCGCGCTTAAGGAATCTGGCCTGGTTGAATCCCTTTCGTATGAAAACCTTTCTGGCGGAGGCGGTGGCAGAGCCATCGCCAAATTAATCGAAACCGCACACCGCCAGGAAAACACACTGCTGATTAACTCAACACCTATAATCGTCCGTTCATTGCAAGGGATTTTCCCGCAAAGTTTCAGAGACTTGGTCCCCATCGCCTCAGTAATAGCCGACTACAGCTGTTTTGCTGTTCGCAAAGATTCAGCCTTTATGACATTCAAGGATTTATCGAGTCAGTTCAAGCAGTCACCTGATTCGATTATTGTTGCAGGAGGTTCGGTAAGGGGAAATACCGACCATTTTATTATAGCTAGGGCCCTGCAACTGGCCGGCGGTGATCCCAGAGCGGTTAACTATCTTTCTTACGATGGTGGGGGCAGAGCCATGGCCGGCTTGCTATCCGGGGAAGCCTCGGTATTGTCGACAGGGCTCAGTGAAGCTATCCAAATGCAGCGGGGTGGACTGATCCGTATACTGGCAGTGACCGCTCCTGCTCCCCTTATCGACGAGCCTGCTCTCGCCACGCTCAAGAGCCAGGGCATCGATTTGGAATTTGCAAACTGGCGGGGTTTTTTTGCCGCCAAAGGACTGCGTCAATCTCAGTATAACAAGATGGAGAATACGCTCGATAAGCTGGTCGACACGCCCGAATTTGAGAAAATCCGCGCAAGGAATAGCTGGGCCAGACTACACCAAACAGGAAATCAGTTTTACACCTTCCTTGAACAACAGGAGATACAAATTACCCACCTGATGAACACAGTAGGATATCTTAGACCCAAGAGGTAATGCCATGAAGCTGGTAACGTGAATTTAGAAAAGAGGGTCGCTATTTCGCTGCTGGTCTTTTTTGGCGGTTACTTGTTGCTGACTGGCAATATATACCTTGATTTCTGGGAAATAGACGATCGGTTCAACGCCAGGACCCTACCTTACCTGGTCGGATCGGTCGGCTTTCTCTGCTCAAGCGTGCTATTTATCAATCTAATCTGGTCGCCTGGACTCTCTTCTTACGGTTTTACCTCGCCGCTGGACAAGCGAGTGATCTGGCTGATCACAGGAGTGACCCTGTACATCAGCTTGCTTGAATCCGTCGGTTTTATTCCAAGCAGTATGCTGTTTCTGTTTTGTGCGGCCTATTTTCTCGGTGAACGCAGGGTCGGCTTACTGCTCATTACAGCAATGCTAATCCCCTTGTCACTCTGGGCAATACTGACCTTCCTGGGGATCTACCTGCATCCTGGAGACTGGGCTGTTTATATTCAAGGACCAGGACAATGATAGAGGGCATTATATTAGGCCTTGAAACTATCATGACGATCCAGAATTTACTGCTGATCGCGTGTGGCTGTATCACCGGCAGCCTGATTGGAATGCTACCTGGGTTAGGCCCCATATCTGCAATCGCTCTGATGATCCCTATTAGCTATAACCTGGACCCAGCCAGCGGCATGATTCTATTATCCGGCGTTTACTACGGTGCGATATTTGGAGGCTCTACCTCTTCCATCCTTATCAACGCACCAGGGGTAGCCGGTACCGTTGCCACCGCATTTGATGGTTATCCGCTTGCCATGAGCGGCCAGGCCGGGAAAGCCCTGGCTAGCGCTGCATACGCCTCATTTGCAGGCGGCACCCTGGCCATCCTTCTTCTCATGATCAGCGTTCCGTACCTTGCTGACCTTTCCCTCAGCTTCCAGTCGGCCGACTATTTTCTACTGATGCTATTAGGGTTAAGCCTGGTTACAGCCTTCGCTGAGAAAGGCAGTTTTGGCAAAGCGCTCATTATGACTTGCCTTGGCTTAAGCCTTGCAACAGTAGGTACTGACCTTGCATCCGGAGTAGAAAGATTCACATTTGGGCGTGCAGACTTAATTGATGGTATCAACTTCTTACTCGTTGCTATGGCAACATTTGCGCTGACAGAGGCTTTCCTTATGGTTCTAGAAAAGAATAGAGGAAATAAACCGCTTCCTATAGTTGAGCAAGGTGGACTCAAGCTGAGCCAGCAAGAAATAAGGGACATAACGCCCGTCATCTGCAGAAGTTCCCTACTGGGATTTCTTGTCGGTATCCTTCCCGGTGCAGGTGCAACTATCGCCTCTTTCCTGGCCTATGGCGCAGAGCGTTCTCTAGCGGGAGAACAAAGCAAACCTTTTGGTCAAGGCAACCTCAAGGGGCTGACGGCGCCAGAAGCTGCCAATAATGCAGCTTGCTCGGGCTCATTTGTACCCTTGCTGACACTGGGCATCCCCGGATCAGGAACCACTGCAATTCTCCTCGGCGCATTAGTATCCTATGGTATCCAACCAGGACCGCGCCTTTACCTTGACGAGCCTGCTATATTCTGGTCTGTTGTTATCTCTATGTATTTCGGAAACCTGATCCTGTTGTTAATTAATCTGCCGCTGATACCCTACATCGCAAAACTCCTGTTAATTCCCAGGACCATACTGGTGCCACTGATCATATTTTTTTCTCTGACCGGGGTGTACCTGATCTCCTTTAATACCTTCGATCTCTATCTAATGATACTGTTTACCCTAGTGGCCGTGTTTCTTCGGCAAACTGGGTTTCCCATGGCACCACTTTTACTTGGCTTTATACTAGGCGGTATGCTCGAGGATAACCTTCGCAGAGCTATGACTATAAGCCAGGGGGATATCAGTATTCTGTGGCAAAGACCAAGTTCACTGGCGCTCTTAATCCTGATTTCAATCGCGCTCATATCTCCACTAGTCAGGCGTCTGTTACCTACCATGGTCAAATTATATGATCGATAAAACCTGGTTATATGACCTGGGCTGGCCCTACCAGGATGATGCAACGACGCAGTCTCAGGATGCTTTTCTGATCGGCCGGGTTATCAGGCAAGACCGGCAATACTATACTGTTGAAACCAGTGCAGGATCTAAACGAGCGCGATTGCCAGGTAAAACCAGAAACCGAGCGTCAAGAAAAGCTGACCTCCCTGCTGTGGGTGACTGGCTACGCATTGCGATCAGTGCAACCCATGATGGTATAGCTGACATTCTCTTTCAATACCCCAGAAAATTATCACTCTGCCGCCAGGCAACTGGTGAAGTAAAGGAAAAACAAGTATTGGCAGCTAATATTGATCTTGTATTTGTTATTAGCGGGCTTGACCAGAATTTCAACGTCAACCGAATCGAGCGGTTCCTGATGATGGCATGGAGCAGTGGTCTTCCAGCAGTCTTATTGCTTAATAAAGCTGATCTATTTGTTGATCCATATGCACAGTTGAAAGCGCTTGAACCGGTCTTATCAGGCACACCAGTACATACCATCAGTGCACTCAAAGGCACAGCGACCGAAGCAATCACCTCCTATCTGGGTGCGGGCAAGAGTGCTGCATTAGTCGGCTCCTCTGGCGTGGGTAAATCAACACTGGTTAATTTCCTAATGGGTAAAGAACACATGGAAACTAAGGCAGTCCGAGAATTCGATGACAAAGGCCGGCACACGACCACCCATCGAGAGCTATGCAGATTGCCAGGCAATAAGGGCCTTCTGGTGGACACGCCAGGTATGCGCCAAGCTCAATTATGGGCCGACCTCGAGGCTCTTACCGATTTCTATGGGGATATATTTGCTTTAGCCGCAGCCTGCAAGTACACCGACTGCCAACATGCTCAGGAACCCCTATGCAATGTAAATGCTGCGGTTAAAGCTGGTGGGCTATCTCAATTCAGACTGACCCAATATCAAAAACTCGCTGCTTATATTGCCTAGAAGAAGGTACGGGAAAGTGACAGAACGGTCATTAAACAAAAACTGGAACGCCCCAGACGCCAACCTATGCTGGCGTTGAGTCTAACAACAACCTGAAACCTGCATTCAGAGAAACGACGTTTAGCCGTTTAACATATCTTTCAAAGCAGCCTGACGCCTCTTCTCGCCAGTAATATAGCGTATATACTGCCGAGTCTGTTTTGCCAGACGCTTGTCGAGTTTACCCGCCTGTCGAAAGGCTGTTGATGCTTGGTTCCAGTTTTCAAGTGACATATGCGAAATTGCCATCCAGAAAAAGGTGTCACTGCGATTTTCCAATTCGTCATCATCTA
Organism: Gammaproteobacteria bacterium; assembly: GCA_018666555.1. Classification (GTDB taxonomy): domain Bacteria; phylum Pseudomonadota; class Gammaproteobacteria; order Pseudomonadales; family Azotimanducaceae; genus UBA9926. The sequence goes on along the minus strand of JABIZD010000118.1, from coordinate 21,627 downwards.
ACGCTTGCTCGTAAGCGGTAACGGCTTCCTTGTGTCTATCCTGCTGCGCCAGGGCCTGTGCCAGTCGATAGTAGATTACACCATCTTCAGCGTACTCCGACGCTCGCGTCCATGCGATAATCGCTTTAGACATTTCCTGCGCCACCGTGTAACAGGTGGCTAACAGACGTAGATTTTTTTCATCAAGTTCGACTATCTCTTCCTTGAAGCCTTTTTCGAGAACCATGGCGGCCTCGTAGGCCACATCCGCGTTGAGCAATCGCTGAGCCAGCATTACCACTTCAGAATTTTTGACCAGCAGGCCTTGCAAGTAAATTGCGTAGTAAGCTGATAGAGCGCGGCTCTCCCATTCTTTTTCACTGTACATACCAGCGAGGTGCATCCAGTACATCTTCTTAGGAAACATAACCACCATCGCTTCCAAGACTCTGATAACATTATCAATATCCTCGAGCTCGTTGTATAAGATAACCTGCAGGTAGATCCAGTTTTCTTTCAATTCACGACCTTCTGCGACAACTATATTTTCAAGTTCCAAGGCCCACTTCAATGCATCTCTGAATTCTTCAAGTTGGTAATAGGCGGTTGCCTTCAAGTATGTCACCTGCGCATCGGGTTTACCGTTGAGCACTTCCCAGCGTTCGATGAATCCCAGGGATTTTTTGTAATTTTCACGAGAATAGTAAAGCTGGAACAATGCCCGCAGAGAATTTTTCTCCAGAGCTTCAGTAATAACCCCAATCTCACCTGCCTTCAACACCTCTTCATAAGCACGAATCGTATTGTTCGTGTCACCTAAAGTGTAATAACCGAAAGCCAGCATATTCCATAGCTGAGACAGTTCATTGGAATTCACTCGCCGTTTTTTAGTCATCGAGAGGAGTAGATCTATCCCATCCTGGGGCGTACCGTTGGGTATAGGAGCAGGTTCGCCCTCTTCCCTCGGCATTGACTCAGGATCAATCATTAACTGTGCTTCAGACATCTTCTTATAGAAGCTCTGAGTTAGCGCCGGTACTCGACGAGGTTTTTTCTTCTTTTGTTCTGTTTCTGCAGACTGGACTGCATTAAAAACGGGGACGTCACACACTACCAGGGCAAATATCCCTAACGTAATCAATGTCATCAGCTGAATAATCTGCTTCATACTCAAGCTCCAGGTTACGAATCCGCTAACTCAAAAATAATTTTATTCTGCACGCCGGCTGTTTCAACTGGCTGGCCATCAATCACTTTTGGTTTGTATTTAAACTTTACTGCAGCTTTTAATGCTGCATTATTAAAAACTGTATTGGGACTATCTTCGCACACACCCGGTGAGCGCATATTAGGGATATAGCCACAATTGGACACGACGATGGGGTTAGTAACGGTACCCTGCGCAGTCACAATAAATTCAACGATTACCCAGCCAGCCATTCCCCGAGACAAGGCCCGGCGGGGATATTGGGGAGATACTTTAACAATCGGAAGATATTCACCATCACTAATGCCAAAACCGCCGCCACCGACATCGACATTGACACTTAAGTCAACATTGGACATTGAAAAACCGGCATTATCTACAGCTACATTGAAATTCTGAGGCGGTACATCCGGCGGGGGCTCATCTGGTGGTGGTGGTTTCTTGGGTTTACGCTGTTTTGTCTGAACTTCCTGGTCTTGCTTAACTCGGACAAAATCCACCAGATTACCCACCTTGTCATCAGTAATCGCATTTTCTGCGCCCTGAATGAGGTATTGCATCAGATAGAACAAGGCAAGTGTGACAAAAACACCTACTATGGTCGATATACTGAACCTAATTATCATGCCTTAATCCTTCATATCTCTTCGGAGGCGATCGCCACCTGAGTAATTCCGATCTGCCTGGCAGAATCCATTATCGCGAGAACCTTTTCCACCTTGGAAAGGCTATCTGCCTGGATAACTAGTCCACCCTTCGGGTTTTCAGCATGCAGCCTTTCCATAATCGGTCGTACATTCCTGATATCAACCTTTTTCTTGTCAATCCAGATACCACTGTCAGCACCTACACCGACAAGAAGCGAGACCGTTTTCTTCATCTCAGCTGTTTTAGTATCCGGGCGGTTTATCTCCACCCCTGTTTCTTTGATGAACGTCGCCGTAACGATGAAAAAAATCAACATAATAAAAACGACATCTAACATTGGAGTTAGATCGGCAACCTTTTCTTCTGTTTGGGCTTTTAATTTTCGCATTCTACTTGTCCATTAAAATCGCAATAGAATCAGTGATCCGCTGTCAACGTGTCTTCCAGAAAGTTTGACTCTGAATCTACTGTACTGGTTAGAAAGGTATTAGCTAAAACGCCAGAGAGGGTAGCAACCATGCCTGACATAGTTGGAATAGTTGCCATAGAAACGCCGGCGGCCATTGATCGTGCATTACCACCTGAATAAGTCATGGCTTCAAAAACAGACACCATGCCTGTGACGGTGCCCAGCAAGCCCAGAAGGGGTAACAACGCTATCAGGGTTTTAATAATACCCATATTTGCCCTGAGCCTTTCGTTCACTTCGGAAATCAACCGCTCTCTTATCAGAGCAGCAGTCCAGGATTTACGCTCCGGACGGCCTTCCCAATAAGTTAATGCCGCATTGACATCTTTTCTGTGCTCAGTACGGATAAACCAGAAGCGTTCACAGATCACTGCCCACATAAAGAAGGTTGCACCGGCAATCAGGTACAGAACATTACCGCCGGCCTCCATGAAAGTACGAATTGCTACTATGATTTCTTCCACAGTTAGCTGCCCGTCTTTTCCGCATGCTCAGCGATTAAGCCACCGCTCTGCTCATTTAATATCTGCATAATACCTTGCGCTCGAGTATTCACGAAGTAATGCAAGAGGACCGTCGGAATAGCGACAGTCAGGCCTAGCACCGTAGTGATCAATGCCTGAGAAATACCACCAGCCATCGTCTTCGGATCACCTGTACCAAACAAGGTAATCGCCTGGAAAGTCACGATCATACCGATGACCGTACCCAGCAAACCCAGCAGAGGCGCTACCATGGAGATAATCTTAATGAAACCAATAAAGCGGTTAATGCTGGGCTGTTCCTTGAGTATCCCTTCATCAATTTTCAGCATCAACGTATCTGAATCAACGGCCTTGTTTTCTTCATAGATCGCCAAAATCCGACCAAGTGGGTTCTTCAAGCTCGCCACACCCGGATTCTTCGCCTGACTGTTAACACTCATACCAACAAATGTCAGAGCAGTGAACTTATAAATAGCGATTGCCAGAGCGATAGCGCCCAGAAAAATAATCACATAACCCGGTGTTCCACCCTGATGGACTCTTTCCTCGAGGGTCGGAACCTGTATTTGCAGTGCCAAAAGCTGACCACGAGTCGGGTCTAGTCCAAAAGGGACATAACCCGATCTGGCATTCCCTAATTCAGCTGCGGAGTCGACAAATCGATCGGCGGGCTGCTTGGGAAGTTCAGAAATAATCTGATTATCCATATCATAGGCAACGTAAGCACCATTACTAATAAGGTTGAAAGCCCCTATTCGGATCACTTCCTGTTGCTTTTCCTCACCATCTAACTTGATGACTTTAGCCATGAACCGACTGACTTTTGCAGATTCGGTCATTTCTTCCTGCATCAGGAACCAGAGCCTTTCGATCTCTTCAATGGTTGCCAGCTTGGAACTCTTGCCCATAGATTTGGCAAATTCACGCAGCCATTCTCCTCGACCGGGTAATTCAGAACTAATAATAGATCCTTCGAAAACGCCTTGAGTATCACCGCTAACCTGTTGCAAGACACCAAATAATTCGCGTAATGAGCCCAAACGCTTAGCTAAAATCTCTTGCTGGGCAGCGATGTTCTGTTCATTCTTTTCAAACTGTGCTTCCAGTCTCTCAGAACGGGCTTCTTCGTTAGCCTGTTGCCTTTGCGCGCTTCTTACAGCCTGTTGCTGCTTGGATTTGTCGGCAATGAACTCTCTCTCGCGTCGTTCATTGATCCGACCGTTAACCACCTTGCCTTCTTTCACCATGTTTAAGAGTTCAGAGAGTGTGCTTGCTTGCACATCGTCATTGGCTGACTGAGCGCTAAAACTAACGATCAACAGTAATCCTGCCAGATTCTTTATTAATAATTTCATTACTTACTCTCCTGCCGCTCTTACTGGCAATTTCACAAGATCCGCGGTCTGTGTCTTACGTGCTATACGCAACGCATCTCTCACGCCTGCCCTGAATTCATCGCCTAAAATTACCCAGTCCCGCTTTTCATTATCCCAGACACCGGTGGTTTCACCATTTAGCGTCTGAAAAACAAGAGAAACACGGCCCCACTTGAGCATATCAACATTAGTTTTCTTACCACCGACTTCGATCATATCGGTATAGGCTTCGATAGTAGATCCATAGGCATTTTCGACTTGATAAGCCTGCATCACCTGACTGAATTTTTCTGCCACGCTGACATCTGCACGATCAAGGGTTTCCTGAAGGAAGGCGATTCTATCCTCTCGCTCACTCATCAGGAAAGGCACATCCAACTCGACGAATTTAGCCAGATTATCGATCATCCTTTCTATCAAAGGACCGATCTGTCTTTCGATTACGGTAACACTGTCAATTGAATTTGCGAGTTCTGCTAGTTCTTCGTTCTGGTTTCTGATCAACCTCTCTTGCTGGAGGTTGTATACTTTCAAACCATCGACCACCTTCATCACCCGCTTATATTGGGAGAGCAGATCGCGGGTATCATCTTTTATCTCATCTATTTTAGCCTGAGAGTTCTTTCCATCTAATGTCGTAGCTTCTCGAACACCCAATACTTCATCAAGACTTTGTGCCAGTACCGGATTTATCGATACCAATGACACAAAGAGAAGCAGTGCTGCTAGCAGCCCTGAACTGGATTGCAGTTGTTTCATTATTTTACCTATTCGGATTATTACTCTTATGGGTCTGTATTTTTTGTGCTAAATGCCTTAACTGGCTTGCCTCGCAAAATGCACATCCCGAAGGATGTAGAAGCATCCATTGTTTGTCAAGCAAACAGTCTAAGGATATGCACTAATGTTCTAAAATTTTTAGAAATAATAACAATTTATCTATAATTGATACAATCAGCGCTGAAGGAAGTCCTTACAAGATGAGATCATCTTCACCAGGCAAACCAAACAGTTCCCGCTTAGCCAGATGGCTGTTGTAATCGCCAGAGGCGATTAATGCTGCTCCCTCTGCAAACCCTGCTTCTACCGCAGGCCGTGTTAGCAGTGCTTGATACCAGCGCTGCACATAAGGGTAGTCCTGCAGGACAATCCCATGCCGTTCATGCCTATATACCCAGGCCAGACAAGCAATATCGGCAATACTGTACTCGCCAGCCAAGTATTGGCATTGTTCCAGCTGGACATTGAGCACCGCATATAAGCGCGCGCACTCTGCCTGGTATCTTTGAATAGCATATTCATGCCTGTCTTGGGCATACAAACGAAAATGGTGAGCCTGTCCTGCCATGGGGCCAAGCCCTCCTACCTGCCAGAACAACCACTGCAGACAAATCATTCTGGCCTGGGCCTGCCGCGGTATCAAACGCTGATGCTTTTCCGCAAGGTACATCAAGATGGCACCGGATTCGAACAACGCTGTCTTTGCCTGGTTATGGCGCGGGCGATGGTCAACCAGTGCTGGGATTTTGTGTGCGGGAGAGATAGAAACAAAATCAGCGTTATGCTGCTCGCCCTTGGTAATATTAACAGGCACTAAATTATAAGCCTGATCGAGTTCCTTCAGCGCTATAGACACCTTATATCCGTTCGGGGTCGGCCAGAAATAAAAATCATACGCCACTGGCGGCTCCTATCACGGTAAATGTGTAGCGAAGAAATCCAGACTGCGCTGCCTGGCCAGGTCTGCTGCAGCAGCATCGAAACTAGCCCGATGATTACAGTTGAACCCATGGTCTGCATCGTAGACATGAACCTCTGAGCCCGGACAGGCCTGTTCCACCGCGCTAACCTGTTCCATCGGGATGTGCGCATCCAATTTACCGAAATGGAAAATCACTGGCACTTTCGCAGTCCGCTCCATCTCACCGCTGACACCGCCTCCGTAATAGCTAACAGCGCAAGCAATGCCTTTTAGCTCACAGGCAACCAACCAGCTCATCAAGCCGCCAAAACAATACCCGACCACACCAATTTTCTGATTCGAGCCGAGGTAATCTATCGCCGCCTGGAGGTCACGCAGTGTCTCTTCCCGTCTCAGTTTACCGCGAGCGATTTCGACTCCCTGCATCATGTCTGCACCGCCATATCCTAATTCAATACCCGGTTCGACACGGTCGAACAAGGCCGGCGCTAGCGCTCGATAACCGGCGGCGGCATAACTGTCACAAACCTCCCTGATATGCGCATTCACACCGAATATTTCCTGTATGACGATAACCGCGCCTCTAACAGACCCTGTCGGCTCGGCAAGATAGCCATTGAATGGATGTTGATCTGAACTGGTCAACTGAACGACTCGACTGGGCATAAGTTGCTTCCTTTGTTGGTGTTATTCCAATGCATGGCTGTCCTAAAGTATCACACAACAACGCCACGACAGCAGATAATAGCCAGGCAGGACAATTGACCTTTAGGCGTTCTATTATTTACATTTTCTAGAGACTTTATAGCCTCTAGATACTTCTCTCCTGTAGACACTGATATATTCTATGTTGAATATTTCCTAAATAAGGGTCTCGTGTAGATAAGGATCCCGTGCAGGTACTTATAGCTTCTACATGCCCTCTATTTACTGCTCCATCGACATTCACTACATTACCTCTATCTACTGCATTATTCATATTTACTGCATTGGCTATATCGTGCACCTATCTTGCACTTCACTACCGTTATGATTCAGCATTCGGCTTGCGAGTCAGCTAAGCCAGCAAACCATCAATGCGCTTCCCTAACCCAAGGGGTCGAGGTAAACACCTGGGTTTAATACCGGCAACCGGCCTGCTCATAGGCGATGACATTCGAATTCAGATATAAAGCGGTTGTTTTCTGTTACTCCAGTTACAACTGAGCGGGCGATCTGACCCTGCAAATAATGCTCGGCAACGCGTTGCACGTCATCGGCTGTGATCATCAGTATTTGTCGTCTCTGTGCTTGCCGCCAGCCAGCATTGCGGCCATGCAGTGCCAGATGGAAAGACTGACGGGCTTCGCCAGCTGGAGAGCCGGGCGCATCCAGAGCACTTACGATACCCAGGATGGCTTCTTCAACAGCGGTACTACCTGACTGACCTTGCCTTGCCCAGGCAACCGCCTTATCAAAGACCTCATAGGTTCTCTCCAGTTCTGGATCTCGATAAGAATAGAGCCGGAAAACGCCACTATTGGCATCAAAATTTGCTCCGCCGCCATACGCGCCGCCCTTTTCCCTGATTTCGTTATGAAGATAATGATTACCGAAAACACTGGCTAAAACACTCAGCGCCGCACTATCAGCATCTGAAACAGGTACTGCTGCATAAGCCTGGGCGCAGAAGTTTACCTGTGTATTAGTAAGATAAACCGTATCTGGACTGGTGCTGCCCCCGACCAACCTTATTCTGCTACCTTTTAGTTCGGGCCGATTCTCCCACCGCTGCAACAACACATCATGCAGACTAGCGGAGATATCAGCATCTGAGATCAGCAACGGGACTTTAGCCGAGTTCAGCAGCAATTCATGCAGCCCTTGCAGCTGACCTGCCAAGTCTGCTGAACCGGACTTTTGCAGCGCTAGATCGAGAGATTTTAAATGCTCAAGTCCTGCCAGGCCACTTAACCGATGATTCAATGCGGCCACGGGACTGAACCATGCCGACGCAGCCAGCATGGCCAGGCTATGGCCCTGTCCGGTGACACCCATTTCCCGTCGGGCTAATATTTGCCTGACCAGTTCCGTCATTCTATCCAGCTCATCAAACCGGACCGTCTCAAGGGTTTGCTTGAGCAAATCCACCATAGGCACAGCGTTACGCTGCAAAGCTCTGCTCCCCAAAACAAAAAAAGCGCGCTGTTGATGACGATCATCGAGGCAGTTCCTCAGCGAACTATAAGCGCTCAGTCCCCCGGTGATGGCGTGCTGGACAACCTGAGTGGCAAGATAGTCTCGTCCGCCACTACCTAATTCTCCTATTAACTGACCCAACAATGGCAGAACCTGCCATTGTGCGTCTTCCAGACCTCCGAGCTCCGTAACGATCTGGTGATACACCAGGCCATTACAACTGGCCCCATAGCGGGTTATGGTCTTTGAACCCAGGGGTTCCGGGTAAGTTACCGCCTCAGGAATATCAGCCAGCGTAACGCTTGGTAACACCGACAAATCTTCCTCATGGGCCTGCCGTTCGGTCAACTGATGGCTCTGTTTGAGAATAAATTGACGCTGACTCTCGGTCAGGCCTTCTTTAATCTCATCTAGACGCTGTCGTTCCTGATCGTCCTGTTGTTGGCTTAAATGCGGATCGGCGACCATGCTCAAGCGAACTCTGTGCGAATTGTTTAACAACAAATCCCTGACCAGGTTCTTAATAAATTCCGGATCCTGGATATCCTTGCGCAGATTTTCCAAGGCATGATCTAAATCCAGCAAGTCCATTGGGCTTCCACGATGCACCGCCGCAGACATACAGGAAAAGACCAGCTGCAGCCCATAGGGCATACCATCGCCGCCGATTTCCCGCTGGGACAGCTCTATCTGGTGCAGCACTGCCTCCAGCCTGTCTCTGGCAATACCTGTTTCAGCCACCTGCTGCAGCACCCCTAAGATTACTGCCTGCAAGGCTTCTGCGTGTTCAGCATCACTGCCTTCAACACCACAGACAAAGCTCATCTCATGATTACTTTCTTCTAAACCGGTCAGTGGGGATACCGCCGCGCTGTGAGCAAAACTTTCCAGGGCTTGCCTGAGTGGCGAGGCACTAGTATCCAATAGCGCATCGGATAATAAATTAGCCCTTAAAAGGTTCTCAAGATTGGTATTCGTGCCTAATAGCCAGGCGATGATAATGTGCGTTTTATGTTCCGTTTGTTGGCTATCCACGGCATAGCGCTCCAACACCTCAATAGGTGCTGACATTCTTTTTTCCGGTGGAACTTCAATGACCGTATCACGACGCTCAAATCGGCTCAAAGCACGCTCTTCAAAGATAGCATGCAGTGTATCGACATCAATATCACCAAAGGTCATGAACACCGCATTAGTCGGGTGATAATGGGTTTGATAGAACTCAAGCAGCTCTGGATAGGTGAGACTGGGAATATCCGACGGATTACCGCCACTGTTATAATGATAGGTAACACTTGGAAATAAGTGTTTCTGCAGGAAATCCCACAGCACTGAAACCGGGGAGCTCATAGCGCCTTTCATTTCATTATAAACAACCCCTTTATACACCAATTGCGAATGACTGTTGCCCGGTTCTTCAAATTCAAGCCGATGGCCCTCCTGAGCAAAATCAAGTGGGTCCAGGCGGCTGAAAAACACAGCATCCAAATACACATCCAACAGATTGAAAAAATCCTTTCGATTACTGCTGGCAAAAGGATAGGCGGTGTAATCACTGGTAGTAAAAGCGTTCATAAATGTATTCAGAGATCGGCGTAACATAAGGAAAAAAGGATCTCGGACGGGAAAACGCTCACTGCCACACAGCGCCGTATGTTCCAGAATATGGGCGACGCCTGTTGAATCACTAGGCACCGTCCGAAGTGCCACCATGAATACATTTTCCTTATGATCAGTCGCCAGGTGCAAATGCCGCGCTCCAGTGGCGACATGCTCGTATTCAAGCATTGTAAGGTTCAGGGTCGCTATCTCTCTGCGCTGTACAAGAGTGAATACTGGCGGTAGCTGCACTGAACTAGTCACCGTTGCGATTGATCCTGCTCGAACTTGACCCAGTAGTCGGCAATACTCTGTTTCATTTCCTTACGCAGCATCAATATCGAAAACAAGTTAGGAATCGTCATCAAGGCGATAGTAATAGCTGAGATCAGCCAGATTAAAGAGGTATCTGATATTGCAGCAAGGAAAAAACCGAGCACATAAGTCAATCGATAAGCCGTCAGGGAGCCCGTCCCAAACAGGTAGGTCATGGCACGATCGCCATAGTAGGACCATGCTACCGCCGTTGTAAAAGCAAACAACAACAATCCGATGGAGACTATGTAACGACCAAATTCCCCAAAAAGACTTCTTGTGAAAGCAATTGAAGTCAAATCAACTGAATGCACCAAGGACCGGCCCTTGAGGACGACAGGTTCCAGTATCTTGCCGTCGGAAATCGTCAATGACCCTGAATAGGCTTGGTCTTCCCGCTCAAAACGGACATCTTCAGCGATGGATCGATTATGAATGATCGTGTATCCAGTCGTGGTTGCAATCCCATTGGACACCGTAATGTCACCAGTAAACGGTGTGATGGTACTTTCACCAAAATTCAGATGGGCAAATAACTGCTCACGGTCACTAGGACTATCTTCATGCCAGGTGCCGATAATAAATTGCGTATCAAATTTCTGGAAATCCGTTTGGTGTTTTTCGTTCCAGGCCCCCGATGCCAGGATCACCAGTCCAGTCAATGTGCAGATGATAATGGTATCGATGAACGGCTCCAGGATCGAAACCATACCCTCAGAAATCGGCTCATCGGCTCGGGCAGCAGCATGAGCAATGGGCGCGCTGCCTTGGCCTGCTTCATTTGAAAATAAGCCTCGATTAACGCCCCGATTAAAAGCATAGGCAAAACTGGCACCGAGAAAACCTCCGGCAGCAGCCGATCCGGTAAAAGCATCCCGAAGCACACTCAAAAAGGAAGGTACCACCTGGTCGATATTCGCTGCGATTACGGCAAGACCTCCGATGAAATAGATAACAGCCATGCTGGGAACAAGCTTTTCTGCAACCTTAACGATTCTTTTGATACCGCCCAGGATCACCATTCCAAGCAAGATGGCCAGCGTCAGCCCGGTCACCCAGGCAGGTATACCGAATGTAGACAGCATGCCAATTGCAATATTATTACTTTGCGGCATGTTGCCGCTACCGAAGCTGCTAACCACTGTGGCAACAGCAAACAAAACCGCCAACCACTTCAGGTTCAAACCCTTTTCCATTACAAACATGGGACCGCCAACAATAAAACCGCGGTCATCGGTCTGTCTATATTTATGGGACAAAGACACTTCCACGAATTTGGTGGTCATGCCAAAAAACGCCGTCATCCACATCCAGAACAATGCCGCCGGCCCGCCCAGATAAATGGCAAGGGCAACGCCACCGATATTACCTGTCCCCACGGTACCTGCAATGGCGGTGCTGAGTGCCTGGAAATGAGTGACGTCACCTTTATGATCCGGTTTATCGTATCTACCCCGGACCACTCGCCAGGCATGGTTGAAGTAGCGAATCTGAGGTACTTTCAGATAAAGCGTAAAAAACACCCCGGTACCCAGTAACAAATAGGGGAAATAAAATGCTGATCCCAGCATACTATCCAGCCAGTTCAGCAATGCCGCAATAATTCCCGTTAATTCACCCAATGCCCTACTCCGTCCTTAATAGATATCCGCACGTTAGCAAATATCCACAGGGGAAACTACGTTAATACCCCATCGCTCTGGCTAATGGTCAATCAACTGAGCTGTCGGAACCATCATGTTAGTGCAAATTCCGTATTCGTCAGTGATGGCCTGATCCAATAAAGCCCTGGGTTCAAACTGATCTAGAACGAACAACACCATCGCGTCCAGAATATCGTCTATCGCCACCTGGGAACGACGATAGCGCCTGGAGGCTACTTCCAGCAGCCCGATCGCTGGCAGACCCGCCCGAGTTAGCAGGTCTATTCTCTGCCGCTGGCCTTGTAAAGACTGCTTTTTAAATTGCAGGGGGCTGCCGTTTAAGATGCAAAAAACTAATTCAGGGTGAGCTTCATAAAAATCGAGCTTCGAATCTCCACCTCTTATGAACTGGTCAAGCTGCTTTATTTTGTTACATAAATTCCAACTCTGTTTGGACAGCTTAACGCCCTGAGCTAACAAATTTGCCGTGCAGCTTGCCCGGTAGGATTCTGCATAGACTGCACTTCGACTCGGCACCGAAAATACGCAGCAGGCCCTCCGACCGAGCAATGACCTGGCTTTTTTTTCAACGAGTCGTTTTTCTGATTCTGGTAGCCCTATCGGCATATCGATGAAAACCCGGCTATCCGGTAAAGCACTGGCTAGATCACTCACCCCGGCATACAGACAGACCTGAATCTGATTGTCCTGTTGGTAGCAGGCGAGCCAGCCGGCTCGACAACCATCCACACCGACTACTCGTTCAACCACGTCTAGATTTAACCTGCCGCACTGACGACGGGTTGCCTCATGGTTACGAATTCTTCAGCTGCAGTCGGATGAATGCCCACTGTGCTGTCAAATACGGTCTTGGTCACGCCCGCTTTGATCGCTATGGCCATGCCCTGGATGATCTCACCAGCATCAGCACCCACCATATGGATGCCAACAACAATGTCTGACTCATTATCGACTATCAATTTCATTAAAGACTGTTCACTGCTGCCGCTCAGGGTATGTTTCAACGGCCTGAACTTAGAGAGGTAGATTCTTACATCAGAAAATTTTGACCTAGCTTCAGCTTCAGTTAACCCAACGGTGCCTATATTAGGCTGGCAGAAAACAGCGGTGGCAATATCCTCGTAATCCATTTTACTGTCTACACCACCGAATTGGCTGCTGGCAAAACACATGGCCTCCTTAATCGCCACCGGGGTCAATTGAACCCTGTCGGTTACATCTCCCAGGGCGAATATATTGGATTCACTGGTTCGAAATTGATCATCAATGATAATCGCCCCATTGTCCCGCAGTGCCACCTTGACTTTGTCAAGGCCGAGGTCCGCTACGGCTGGGCGCCTGCCGGTAGCCGCCAGTATTAAATCAGTCTCTACCTGTCTGCCATCCTCGTAAGTGGCCACAAAAGTAGCGTCCAACTGCTGGCTAACAGATGCGACACAGGACTGAAAATGAAGTTTGATATTCTTTTTGTCCAGCTCATCTCGAACCATACGCCTGACATCATCATCGAAATGCCGCAAAAATAATTCCCCGCGGTAGGCCAAGGTTGTCTCAACCCCTAACCCCGCAAAAATACCAGCAAACTCAACCGCAATATACCCGCCACCCAGGATGAGAATCCTGCGGGGTAGTGATTTCAGGTAAAATGCATCATCAGAAGTAATCAAGTGCTCCTGACCGGGGATATCCTGCACTGTGGGCCTGCCTCCGGTAGCGATCAAAATTTTATCCGCTGAAACCAGTTGATCTCCTACTTGAATTCGATGCGCATCTATCAGCCTGGCACGACCCTCAAAATGAGTCACTCCTGATTGATCCAGCATGCCTTTATAAATCTGGTTCAGCCGGTTTATTTCCTTATCTTTATTCTCGACCAGCCTCGGCCAGTTGAACTCAGCCGAGCCGAGTTCCCAGCCATAACCAGCCGCCTCATTTTGATCTTCATGATAGTGCGAGGCATAAACAAACAGCTTCTTTGGTATACAGCCGACATTGACGCAGGTTCCTCCCATATATTTTTCCTCAGCGGTGGCAACTCGAGCCCCGTACTGGGCGCACATACGGGCAGCTCTTACACCGCCGGACCCGACGCCAATTACAAAAAGATCAAAATCAAAATCTGCCATATACCATCCTTAATGAGACATTTACCTAGACGGGCTGTAACTCTGATAGGATACACCAACCATCTCGCTAACAATATCGTCAACCAAACGATGAGGGGTAAAGGATTACTTGGAGTTTCTTCTTAAGCCATTTGAGCCCTGCTATTGGATTGATCACTTTTCCGTGGAGCTGGCTCTTGAACAGCCTGATCAATTGAGATTTCAGGTCACCCTGAGGGGAGATCAGGCTTTTCTGAACCAGCTTCCGCAAGCACAAACCGGCCGCAGGGTTTATGCTTTATGGGAACAAACCTGCTTTGAACTATTTATCGGCAAAGCCAACTGCAAGCACTACCTGGAATGGAACCTGGCGGCAACTGGCGACTGGAATTGCTTCTCCTTCGAGGATGAAAGAATCGGGATGCAGACCAGTAACCTGCTAAAACTCCTTGGCGTCTCTTCAAACAGCAATTCCAGGGGGTTTTGTATCAACAGCCAAATCCGCTTAGCGAAAGAGGTAGCGAACCAGTGGCTGGGTACGATCGGCGCAGCAGCGGTCATTAAACACGCTAACGAAACCGCTTATTTTGCCCTGGCTCATGGACCCAACCCTGACTTCCACGACCGTCGCTATCACCAACCGATAGAGCTAACATGAAATTCCAATTTGGCATCGATCAACTCCTGAAGGACTCGCAGCGCCTAACCCGGTTAAAGAAGGCCTCAGTCGGATTGGTGGCTCACCCGGCTTCGGTAACATCAGCCTTGCAACCAAGCACCGATGTCCTTGTAGAGGCTGGCGTCAACCTGATTCGCCTGTATGGCCCGCAACATGGGATGCGCGGCGAAAAACAGGACAATATGATTGAATCCGCGGACTATACTGACCCAATACACCAGATTCCTGTATGCAGCCTGTACGGCAACTATCGACGGCCAACCGCTGACATGCTCGCCGGTATCGATATAATCCTGTTTGACCTGCAGGATATCGGCTGCCGAATCTATACCTACATCACCACCTTGCGATACTTCATGGAAGCCTGCGGCGAAGCTCAAATTGAAATCTGGGTTCTTGACAGGCCTAACCCGGCAGGACGCCCAATTGATGGCCTGCTCCTGCAACCAGGCCAGGAAAGTTTTGTAGGTGCCGATAGCCTGCCTTGCAGACACGGCCTGACCACTGGAGAAATGGCCTTGTGGTTCAACAGTCGTATTCCACATAAGGCTGACTTATCGGTCATTACCATGCAAGCCTACGATATCAGCGAAAGTCCGGGTTACGGCTGGCCTGCTCACAACCAACCATGGGTCAACCCGAGCCCTAATGCCAGCAGCCTCAATATGGCCAGGTGTTTCCCAGGGACTGTCCTTATCGAAGGCACCCAGCTATCCGAAGGTCGCGGTACAACTACCCCCCTTGAACTCATTGGTGCCCCCGGTTTACCGACCACTGACATCCTAGAATTACTGTCTACAAAAGCACCTGATCTAACTCAAAGCATCATCTTAAGACCCTGTTACTTCGAACCAGCATTCCACAAGCATAGCGCAACTATCTGCTCCGGTTTGCAACTACACACGGAGCTACCTTGCTATTGCCCCGACGACTTCTATCCCTATACCCTGGTTGCTACTCTCCTGAAACTAGTTCGAGAACTGCTGCCTGAATATCCACTATGGCGTTTGCACGACTACGAGTATGAACTCGATCGAATTCCGATAGACGTCATCAATGGTGGCCCCTGGCTTAGAGAATGGGTAGATGATCCCACTCGGGACCTGTCTGAACTATTCGAAGCTCTGGCGACGGTCAGACTAAGCTGGAGCCAGGACAGAGAGCCCTACCTGCTCTACTGAATTAATCCCTGGACATACCCCCTATTCGGCAACAAAGTTTGAATCCAGGCATCTGTACAATGAAGCTCTTGTCCAGGAGGGTTTCAGGATCACCTGCCGGCCAAATGAAAGCCTAAAAACCCATAGATCATTACAACGATCAATCACTTGAACCTACTCGCCATGCTAAACTACGTTTTTTTTAAAGAGATCCATCATGACCAATGCATACAAGATTGCCGTTCTGGCAGGAGACGCCATAGGCCCAGAAATTATGACCCAGGCCGTACGGGTTTTCGACTTACTAAACCAGCACCGAGATCTTGCCTTTGAACTACTGCCGGCACCCTTTGGAGCCAGTGCCTACTTCAGTCATGGAAAGTCATTCCCGGAAGAAACCAAAGCCATCTGCGATAGTGCAGATGCCATACTAAAAGGCCCGGTGGGCCTGAGCTATGAGGAATCAAAAAAGATACCCGTCGAAGAACAGGCAGAAAGAGGCGCAATATTACCTCTACGAGCCCGTTACCAAACCTTTGCCAACTTTCGCCCAATCCATTTAAGCAAAGATATGATTCAGTTTTCGCCACTAAAAGCCAGCGTTATTCCCGAGGGCGTCGATATTTTACTGATCAGGGAATTGGTGGGTGGCCTCTATTTCGGTAAAAAAGACAAGGGCATTAATGCAGAGGGAAAACGCTACGTCCACGAAACCCTGGAATATACAGAAGACCAGATAATGCAGGTAGTCAGGGTCGGATTCGAACAGGCAAAGAAACGCAAACACCGCTTGCACAACATCCACAAAAGCAATGTGCTCATGTCCAGCGTCTTGTGGAATGAGGTATTAGAAGAAGTCCATACAGAATATCCCGAGGTCGAGGTTATTCACTTGCTGGTTGATGCTGCAGCAACCGCTCTTTGCCTGAACCCAGGACAGTTTGATGTCATGGTAATGGAAAACATGTTTGGTGATATTCTTTCAGACCAAGCAGGCGGTATTCTTGGTTCTCTTGGCCTGATGCCCTCAGCCTGTATTGGCCCTAACAAAGCCTACTATGAGCCATCACATGGGTCAGCACCGGATATTGCAGGAAAAAACATAGCCAACCCCTACTCCATGATCGGCTCTGTTGCGATGATGCTGGAAATGAGTTTCGGACTGAACCAGGAAGCTTCTTATGTCTGGTCAGCGATGAAAGCTGTATTTGAAGCCGGCTATACAACGGCTGATCTTGATTCAGGTATGGAGGGTTCTTCCCCGGTATCTACGACGCAGTTTGGTGACCTGGTGATGGAGCATCTTGAAATGCTGTTAACCGAGGCCTGAGACAACTGCGACTACCCAGCCCTCTATCAGCATCCAAGGCTAGTCCTGGCGTGCTAGTTAAGCGCTAAAGCTGGATACGGTCTGGTAAATACTGGTTAGCATGACCAGTACTGCCAGCCAGCCCCAACCTATAAATATCCAGTTTACGGCTGGCTGTTCAAACAAGTCACCAAGGATATTGACCAGACTATCTACAAAAATAAATTTCAGCACTGCTTTCATATACTGGGTTCCTGTTGTTGTCGCCGGCGATTTTACAGATTATCTGCGCGATTTACACCTCCAAGGCAGTCTTAATCGCTTAAGGCAGCTTTAATCGCTGCTCATAAGTTTTGAAGCCTTCTATAATCTGGGAAAGTTCCTGGTAGAGCTCGGTCATGACGATATCTTCCTTGAACTGCACCCGCTTCGAAAACAAGGTAACAGGAAAGACAAAGTTCTCTGTGTCTTTCCACTGTAACGCCTTGTTGGCACCATATTCATCCTCATAAGAGACCCACTGAAGCTGATGTTGCTTCACCAGGATATCACCAAAAACCACCCCGAGGGCCTGCCAGGAACGTATATCACTCTGGGAAATCACATTCTTATCAATAAGTGATTGCAGAATTTTGAGATCAGATTCTGTCTGGCTAATCCTGAGAATCCCAAGCCGTCGTGCCATAAGATCCTTCACTAGTTGTCGCTGCGAGGATAAAATGTACTCCTGACCCATGTTTAAGGGTGTCACTGTTGCAGGCTCTTCTTCCTCGACTTCGAACTCGTACTTTGCAAGCTCATCTGGAGTCAGCGTTAACACCTCGGGCTCATCAGCAGCGGCGATGAGCAAACTAGGTAAGCACAGGACCCAAAAACTGATTATGATACGTCTCATCATGGGCATAAACCTCTTGATTACAGCCATCGTTTCTATATAAGGATAGAGCCAGTGCAAACTCCGGATATCCAGGCCATTCACTCAGCCAAATTCTCTGGTGTTATTGCCCTGGCAGGCGGTGGCTCACAAGCCCTGGCTGATCTACTCAAACAACCTGG
Source organism: Gammaproteobacteria bacterium (assembly GCA_018666555.1). Classification (GTDB taxonomy): domain Bacteria; phylum Pseudomonadota; class Gammaproteobacteria; order Pseudomonadales; family Azotimanducaceae; genus UBA9926. Next base: position 3,696 of record JABIZD010000118.1, on the reverse strand, counting down.
CGCATCATCGACTATCCTTGAAGCTATTGTACCTTACAGTAACCAGGCCATGGTGAACTATTTGGGGTCTACACCTGTACAGGTCTGCAGCGCGCTAACCGCCAGACAAATGGCAATGCAAGCCTTTCAGCATGCCGGCACGCTATCCTCTGATGCAGCCGATAGTCTGTTTGGGCTTGGCTTAACAGCAGCTTTAGCAACCCGGCCGGCTCGAAAGGGCTCTGACCGCTGCCACATAGCGCTGCAGACCCTCACCGATACCCTGGAAATAACCATCGACTTCACGCTACCTGCATCTGAGCAGTTAAGACAGCAGCAGGAGCATATCTGTGGTACGCAGGTAATTTCCATGCTGAGCCGCTTACTCGACCCCAAAGCCTCTGTCAAAGTCCTCGAAGAATCCAGCAGTGCATATCAGGCTTCGTTTCACTGCACAGCAGGGCTGCCTGAATGGCAATCAATATTGACGAATAAGATAAGCTGCAGCACGCAGATTGAGCCGCCTGGCCTAATATTTCCTGGCGCCTTCAATCCGGTTCACAAAGGCCATCTGGAAATGAAGCAACTGGCCGAGGAAATGACCGGATTAAGTGCAAGTTTTGAAATCTCAGTGACCAATGTCGACAAGCCGCCGCTCGATTACCGTGAGATGGAAAACCGCTCTGCAAACCTGAATAGGCTCGGCAATCTCATTTTTACCCGCGCCGCTACTTTTACAGAGAAAGCCACTATCTTCCCTGGAGCAACTTTTATCGTCGGAGCCGACACCATCAAACGTATCGCCAGCATTACCTATTACCAACTCGATAGCCAACGCCGAGATCGAGCTATCCTCGAGATGGTGCAGTTAGGCGTCCGTTTTATTGTGTTTGGTCGATCCGCCGATGGGCGCTTCTACACGCTTGAAGACCTGAACCTGCCTGCTGATTTAAAGAGCATCTGCACGCAGGTTCCTGAATCCAGTTTCCGAGAGGACATTAGTTCAACCCTGTTGCGGCTGAATCAAAGCATCTCCACCAACCCATGATACCAAGGTATAGCAGCCCGATCTGCTGCAGCGGTTGGTTCAGATCAGCCCGGTATTCTCTGATGTTCGCCCATGCATGAGGTAGGCGGCATCGGGAAGGTGCAGTCATCATTTACAGATTCATTTTCAAACGTATTTCAGCCACAATCTCGGCCGGTGTGCCAGTGACGTCCACAGGCAAAGCATTACTACACTCTTCCAGTATTTCGTACTGACTGGCGAGCAGGCCAAGGGGCATATAATGGGCTTGTCTGGAAGCAAGCCGCTCAGCAATGAGCAGCTTTTCCCCAATCAGATGAATATAGGCGGTACTGCAGGCCGCTACCTGCGAGTCAAGCAGTTCTCGATAGCTTTGCTTTAAGGCAGAGCAAGCCAGCACTGTACCGCTTTGCTCGCTCGCCCAACCACTGATTTTATTGGCCAACCGTTCAAGCCAGGGCCAGCGATCCGCGTCTGTCAGGGCAGAGCCAGCGGACATTTTCTGCTTATTGGCAGGCGTGTGGAAATCATCTGCGTCATAAAAATGCCAACCTAACTCGCTGGCCAGGATCTTACCGACTGTCGTTTTGCCACTACCGCTGACTCCCATGAGGATAATAACCATGTTTTTCCCAGTAGTGCTGCAGCGGCATTAATTACATCTAATCACTGTCTTAAAACGAGTCAAGCAACCGCTGTTTTAACTCCAGAAGGCTACTGGGTAAAAGTGTGACTTCTTAATACTGCAGTTCGCTCAGATTTTCATATAGTTTCAGGGCATGCGGATTAGCCAGGGCATCAGTATTGAGCACCGGCTCTCCGTGCACTACTTTGCGCACGGCAAGCTCAACAATCTTACCACTGATGGTTCTAGGGATTTCTGCTACTGCAATAATTTTAGCGGGAACATGACGCGGGGTCGTTTCGCGTCTGATCACCTGCCGAATTTCCTGCTGGAGTTCCGGTGACAAAGATAAACCGTCTCGTAATACAACAAATAACACAACCCGCACATCATTCTGCCAATTCTGGCCGATACAGATACTATCAAGGACGGATTCAAACCTTTCCACCTGGCGGTAAATCTCCGCCGTGCCAATGCGTACACCTTGAGGATTCAGCACAGCATCAGAACGCCCATGGATAATCATGCCCTGGTGTTCGGTCACTTCACCATAATCACCATGAGCCCAGACATCCGCAAATGTTTCAAAATACGCAGCATGATATTTCTCCCCGCCGGGATCATTCCAGAAATAGATGGGCGCACTGGGGAATGGTATCGTACAGACCAACTCACCCTTTGTTTGTTCAACGGCATCACCATTTTCATCCCAGATTTCCACCGCCATACCCAGGCCTGGACATTGAATTTCTCCTGGCCAGACCGGTAAGCAGGGGTTACCGAGTACAAAACAGGAAATAATATCGGTTCCCCCGGAAATAGAAGACAGGCACAGGTCAGGCTTTATATCACGATAAACGTACTCATAACTTTCGTGTGAAAGGGGCGAGCCAGTGGACAGCAGGGTTCTCAAATTTTCAAGATTATGGGTCTCTCTGGGCACGACATAGGATTTTTCGAGCGAGGCTATATATTTAGCACTGGTACCAAAGATGCTGACCTGTTCCTGCTCTGCCATATCCATCAACGATTTGGGTTCTGGATAGAAAGGCGAGCCATCAAAGAGTAGCAGGGTCGCCTCAGATGCCAGTCCGGCTACCAGCCAGTTCCACATCATCCATCCGCAAGTGGTGAAATAAAACAATACATCGCCTGGTCGAACGTCAACATGGAGCTGCTGCTCCTTGAGTTGTTGCAGTAAGGTTCCGCCTGCACCATGGACAATACATTTTGGTACACCCGTGGTACCTGATGAATACATGATATACAGAGGATGATCGAAAGGCAGTTGTTCAAAAACCAGATCAGGTTCCTCCTGGCCGGCAATTAACTCGCTAAAGGTAACCGATCCCGGCACACCCTGAGGGTCGGTCTTACCGGTAACCTCAACCAGAACGACCAGCTCGATTCCAGAAATTCGATCTGTAATCTGTCGGACTGTTGGCAGGCTACTATGAACCTGACCGTTATAAAAATAGCCATCTGAGCAAAAAAGGACCTTGGGCTGAATCTGCCCGAATCGATCCATAACACCATCAATACCAAAATCCGGAGAACAGGATGACCAGATAGCACCAATACTGGTTGTAGCCAGCATCGCCACCACCGTTTCAGCAACATTAGGCATGAAGCCAGCGACACGATCACCCTCCACTACACCGGCTCGCCTGAGTGCTGCTGACACACGGGCAACCTGGCCATAAAGCTGAGAATAGCTCAGGGTGCGACGCTGGCCATTCTCAAGCCGACTGATCAGGGCGGTTTTTTCGCTTCTGTGTCGCAGCAGGTTTTCTGCAAAGTTCAGCCGAGCACCTTCAAACCAGGTGGTTTCCTGAAACCGATCTGCCCTCGCCAAAACTTGTTTGCTGGGCGAGGAACACAGCACCCCGGTGAACTGCCAGAGCTTCGACCAGAAAAGCGCCGAGTTCTGTACCGACCACTGGTGGAGTTGTTGATAATTTTCCAGTTCCAGGCCGGTTTCGGCTCTCACCTCCTGAGTAAACCGATATAATTGAGTTTTCTTGATCTGTTCAGGATCAGGCTGCCACAGCGGTTTATTCATTTA
>JABIZD010000083.1 GCA_018666555.1 Gammaproteobacteria bacterium | reverse complement strand
CCGGATAGGAGCGGACGCTATTACCGTCATTACCTGCAGCCGCGATAACCAGACCGCCATTCGCGGTAAAGGTGTTAAAGGCATTTTCTTCTGTGTTGTTGGCGCCGCCACCACCAAGGCTCATGCTGATAATATTCGCACCCGCCACCGCACACAGTTCAGCGGCTTGGGCCAGATCTGACGAATAACCCCAACCAGCATTGTTAAACACCTTAATAATGTGCATCGGCACACCGGGCGCCATGCCGATGACACCAATGTCATTGTCCATCGCGCCGATGGTGCCAGCAACGTGCGTGCCATGAGGCCCGCCGTCGGCATCCCACTGGCCTGTGCCAGAATCATTATCGCCAGTGATATCAGCCCAATTGAAGTCCTGGTTATAACCACCCGTTTCACCATTAGAGCCGGCAATACCGGAATCAATGACGCAGACCTTTTGTCCGGGTTGCAATGTCAGTTGGTGGGCCTCGGACTGGTAATAGCCGTAAGGTACGACCTGTTGGACATCTGGACTGCCTACACTGTCATTGTGTATCGACAGGGGAAAGCGTTTCGGGTCGATCTCAAGGGAGATAAAACCAGCCTTGCCGCGCAATGCACTCTTACCTTTTTCGTCAAGCTCAACCGCGAACCAATCCCTGCCCTGCGCCTTTACGGCATGTCCTAGCTTTAAGCCGCGAGAATTGCCGTTGTGCTGAACAATGTAGCGTTCTTTGACGCCCGCTTGTAATGTAGGTATGGTGAGAACTATCGTTGCCGCGAAAATTAATCCAGAAAATAATAGAGCTTTTTTCAATTTGCACCTCGATATTATGGGTAAGGTCTGGGCGTCGCGTAAAACTGGCGCTGGACGACTCACCCTAATCCTGAATCAGGTCCACTCTCAAATCAATCATAAATGAAGAAATTCAATTCTTTCCACGGCAAACCATGATTAAGGCCTGAGCATTGCTTTGCATTGGTATTGTGGGGTGCGGTAATCGGGCGCGTTAGACCGATCCTCGAATCAATCAGAAGCGGTAAAATTTCAACTGACAACGGGGTCTAGGTTTTTGTTGGGGTAGAACTGTTCTGAGAACCGTGTCACGGGTCAGCTGGCGGGGAATGGTCAATCCAGCCGCGCAGGATTCTAGCGTTCTACGTTGCCTTGCCAACATTGCGCTAGCGCGATTTTTTACCTCGTAGTATCTGCTCGATGGTGGACTCAGACAACACATGACCCTCCTCGCTCAAAGTCTCGGCAAGTGAGCCGTCCTTTGTAAACAAATTGAAGAGGACCAAGGCCCCTCTGGCCCACCCTTTTCCATATGAATATCGCCAGGTAGCTTGCAAGCGTAGTCACCCGGTCGCCTGATCTTAGATTGTGTCTCTTCGCCTGTCTTAAGGTCGATATCCACGACATGCAATTCTCCCTCTAACACCAGTGATGTGGTGATAGCGGTGTGTCTATGGAAATGACAATAGGAGTTCGGGGCCCAGCGGTACAGCAAGTCAACATGCCCATCATCTCTGGCCCCAAGTAGTGCCGATTCAAAGTCGATCGGGTAATTAAAGTGATGATTACCCGTGAATCGTTTCCACCGAAGATTTGCGCTATTGACGAGGTTCATAATGATGAAAAGTAATTATCTACCCATATTAATAACTTTTAACTGGGTAAACTCAGCTACCCCTTCCTCACCCAGTTCATTGCCAAGTCCGGACTGTTTCGCTCCGCCAAATGGAATTGCGGGATCCAACTCAGCGTGTTTATTGATCCATATGGTCCCCGCGTCCATCTTCTCTGCTAATGCGTGGGCTTTGTCGCGGTCAGTCGACCACACAGAACCGCCTAAACCCCAAGGCGACGCATTAGCACGTTCGATGACTTCATCGTAGTCAGAGAAACTCATAACAGGCAATACTGGACCAAACTGCGCTTCGTCAACCAACCGCGAGCCTTCACTGATGTCACGGACGATTGTTGGCCGAATAAAGAACCCCGCTTGATCAGGCACACAAGGCCAAGCTTGATGAGATGCGCGCCGCGCTTGCGTGGTGGATTGAGGATACCGATGACAAAGGCCAGTATCCGCGCTCACAGGCGGCCATGGGTGAGATTACCGGGCGGTTTCCGGTTAACTGGCTGCGTAGTCCGGAGTTTGCTCATCTTAAAGATGATTAGCCGGTAACCCGCTATTTCACGCTCAGCCGCTGCCATCAAGGGTCAGTGAACTCGCCTGCCGGTGCCCAACGAAGTACACTGTCCCGATGCCTGATCGACCTAACATAGTCTTTATCCTTACTGACGACATGGGATATGGCGACGTTCCCTGCCTTAACGAAAACTCCAAAATACCAACACCTCACATTGATCATCTGGCGCAGGAAGGTAGGATATTCACCGATGGAGGATAGGAATTATAACAGGGCTTTTCGATCGAAAGTCTGAGTATCGAATCAGATCGGTTGCCTGCTTGTTTTATGAAAGAGGCCGCCTGTTTCCTCCCTATCGTACGTTTTCATTATAAATAGTTAAGGAAAAGACTTGACTCGCTCATTTACGTCATTTACGTCATTTACGTCATTTACGTCAATTAAAGCTAACTGGGCACGGCACGGGCACGAATTTCCGATGGAGCCCAGTTGGAGAAAGTGCGGCATTGCCGTGCAATCGCTTAGTGTTTACCGTAATCGAAACGCCGGTCTATTCCAGCAAAGCTGAAGCACTTCTATCAGACAGCGAAAGAGAAGATTTTGCGGCTTTCATATCGACGAATCCGTTAGTGGGTTCCGTCGTTCGCGGATCCGGTGGTGTCCGGAAAGTTCGGTGGGGTCGATCTGGTTCTAGCAAAAGTGGTGGTGTAAGAGTGACTACAGCAATGATGTTAGGCTATTTCAAAATCGGCTTGATCAGTCCCAGTTCAATCTGGCTTTCGACCAGATCCCGTATGGTTTCTTCCACAGGTCTGATGGTGGCACCCAGCAGTTCCTTTGCTTTGTCTGAGCTATGATTCCCGTTGCGCCAGGGTGGATTACCATCGTCTGCCTGGGCACCATTATTGGCAGTGCCCATTTTGTAACCAGGAAAATAACGCTCGATGGCTTCCGGAATATCTTCTCCCAGACTCATGACTGAACGCTCGCCACATCCATGGAGCAGATATCGGGGACCACCGTGACTGTTGATATGGTCCACGGTGGACTCGGCGGCCAGGCGATGGGCCTTTACCAGATCTCGGACATCGATCATGTCATAGTAGACATTATTCGGCGTTGGCCAGTTCACTTCCAGACCGGCTGCTATCCTTCCGATCTGCTTGGTCCATTGTCCTAACTGGGCCTTGAATAATACTCTGCCGCAGATCATCCCGGATATAAAACTGACAGCATCCCACTGCCCCTGACTATCTGCTCCTGCCTTGTAGATCAAATTTTCAGTTTCCACCTTGCCACGATTGTAGGAAGCCGCAGGAGACTTCCAGTATTCTTCCGATACACCATCATTAGCCCAATCGGTTTCAGTCCAGTGGTATTCAGGGTCGGCCATTTTTGCATTAAACATAGCGGATGTAGAACTGGTGTAAAGTAAACGTTTGACGGTTTTGCTCGCATTTATTGCGTCCACTACATTCTGCGTCCCCTTCACCAGACCGTCGTACACATCGGTACTGACGTCGCCGCTGCCCTTTGGCTGGGTTGTCAGAGAATTGCTAGAGACGGTGGCAATATGAAAAACCGAACTACAGCCTGCAAATGCCTGGTGATAAGAACCCGCTTCAAACAAATCACAGCCATCCACGATTTCTACATTAGGTAGAGTCTGAAGATAATTGATGGCATCCTGACCTCGCCAGGATTCACTATCCCTCAGGCAGGCCCTGACATGGTATCCCTGGAGAGACAATTCTCTTACCATGTGACCGCCGGTAAATCCCGACACGCCGGTCACGGCAACCGGACCATCCTTTTGCGTAATAGCTGACATTATCTACTCCTGCCTTAGTCTATCTAGAAGTGCTGTGTGCCGCTCGTCCGACAGTGAGGGCACACTAAAACCGGTTCTGCTGTCACCGACCCGGACGCGATCCAGACCATTCTGGCGCATCTGAGGCAACGCGCGCCACCTGATGCTAGGTGCCGGTAAAAGCCGAGTCAAGGGCCGCACAACAATCTCTTTACCGCTACCTGATGGTTGAAAGCACGGCGGCGCATTTATCCCTACGCCAACAGAAAATGATGTTGGCTAATCACTCATCACCAGGTCAGCCAATCACCACAAACAACAAAAAACTTGGTAGCGTTTAACCACTAATCATCATTCCGCTCCACTCTTTCATAAAACAAGCAGGCAACCGATCTGATTCGATACTCAGATTTTTGATCGAAAAGCCCCATTATAATTCCTATCCTCATAATTCTTTTCCGTCAGATAAGTAATCACGCAAGATTGACATAACTCACCATTGTTGCCCAGCTTCTGTTATTTATTCATTACATTGCTTCTGCAGGTAATTTTAACGGAGCAGTTTTTTTGCTATCTTAGGACGATGATGAATCCACTCAGTTTCTACACACTTCCCGATACTATTTATAGGAGAACAACTTGACAGCAGCAATGGACAGGGTGATGGATAACATCGATAAGCTTGATCTCCAAGGACATATCGCAGAGCTGGAAGTAAAGGGTTTTACTACCATCAAAGGGGTATTGTCCGAGGCTCAGATTGAGCACGCGAAACAGGCGATTGTTGCTCGTGTCGAAGAGAAATCAGGCAACCCCATCGACCTCGAAACCGGTGCGGGATACAAGGGGTGGCATTACGTGCCGCATCTTTTGTACGACGATGTGGTTTTTGAAGACATTCTGATGGAGCCCAAACCGCTTGCACTGCTTACCTATCTCCTGGGTGAAAGCTGTTTGCTATCCTCTGTTGGCTGTCACTTTAAAAGCCAGGGCGGCGAACCCTTACTGCTGCATTCAGACAACGCCAATGGCATACCTGAACCCTTCCCATCATATGCCCAGATTGTGAATATCAACTATGCACTGAGTCCCTATTCAAAAGAGGAAGGTGCGCTGGTCATAGTGCCAGGCAGCCATCGGTATGCGCGGAACCCAAGACCAGAAGAGACGCAGTTGACGGGAGCTGCCGCTAACCCTGAAGCCGTAGCGATGGACCTCGCACCTGGGGATTGTGTGATCTGGCACGGCAACACCTGGCACGGTTCCTTTGCACGTGAAATTCCCGGTATAAGGATGAACCTAGCGGTGTACTGCTGCCGCCAGTATATTCAGACCCAAGAGCAGCACCCCGGGAACGTGCCGCAGGAGATTCTCGATCGTCATAGCAACGATGAGCGTTTCCAGGTTTTGTTAGGTGCCAAGCTGCCTTACCCTTGGAATAAAGAGGGTGCCAAAGGGGGCCTTTTGGCAAAGAGTCCGCGAGGCCTGTTCGACTAGGTTCCCGACATCGGTGGACGTTACTGTGGCGTATACCAGATTGGCGATGTGTAAAGGCGTTCCTGCGTAGTGAGAGGAATCTCCGGGTTTAATTCCGCGTCCTTGTTCGCGACATCGAAAGCGATCCAGCGCGGTGTTGGAATCTGCAACACGCGCACGTAGTAAAACGCATGTTCGCAATGTGGGACTACTGGGTCGAAGGTCTTAAAGGACACCGCGTTACTATAAAAGGTGAAAAACCGTTTCTAGATACAAGCGAAACACAACCACAGCCCTAATCTTTGAGGCTCTCTCCCCAATTTTAGTGAAGGGCTTAGGGTAATAGAAGATAGAGACGTAATACTGTTTCCAGAGTGCACAGTGCGGCCAAGACACTTATCTGATATGGCCGAGATTTATATCAGGTTATCTTATCGGTTAGTTTTGTCACCCAATGAAAAGTTTCCCGTTACTTGCTCAATTTCAAGAAAGATCTTGAAATGACCATCGGTCAGTTATATTGTGACCAGCTATCGGCCGAGAGCTGTCCATCAATCTAAGCCAGGCATCCAAATAAAAAACATTTTGGAGATACTCATGAGTTCAGTCGTTGGGATTAATCAGAGAGCGAGAAGCGCGGAACAAAAGGCGCTGCGGCGACACGCAGTACTAGAGGCTGCCGAAACGTACTTCCTTGAGGTTGGGTATGAGGCATTCTCTATGTCTAAACTCGCCAAGAACATTGGGTTAGCCAAGGGTACGCTGTACCTTTACTTCCAAACTAGGGAAGAGCTTTTCCTGACTCTCTAT
>JABIZD010000062.1 GCA_018666555.1 Gammaproteobacteria bacterium | reverse complement strand
GCGTTGTCAGGTTTTTAACAAACGCAATGCTATCGAAAGAAGTCATTTCACCAGCCTGGCTGCAGTCTCAACCGCGGTTATTAACATAGCCTCAGTCAAACGGCCCGTCTGGGTGTTATAGCGACTACTATGATAAGAATCGACCAGCCAGTGTTCTTTATCCAGCCTATGTGCCCGCGAATGTACGAAGGGGTAGTCCTTCTGGCGTAGACCCAGAGCACGAATTATTCTTTCGTGGGCAACTCGTCCCAAGGCAAATAAAACCCCATTCGGCCTGGCCTTAAATGCTTCTATCTCAGGTAAAAAGAACCGCTCACAACGTTTCAGCTCATCCGTTTTCGGCTTATTCTGCTCTGGCAGGCACTTCAGCACATTGGTAATTGAAACCTTCTCGATCAGATTGAGCTGCTCTAATACCGAACGCAGGAACTTACTGGAAGCATCGCCTTCAAATGGAATGCCAGTCCTGTTGGCGCCATGCAGACCAGGTGCCAGGCCAATGATGAGGATATCCGTATCGGTAAGTTCTACTGCAGGAACCGGTTTATTCCAGTAGTCGGGATAGCGTTGCCTGAGCCCCTTAAACTGCCTCCTCAAGGCAGGGCATCTCTGGCACTTGAGCAAAGCCTCGTTGCTACCGCTGGCTACCTGTCGGTTCGGCAATTCCGTGTCCGTATGCTGATTCATTGCTGACATATTAACTGCTTAGGCTTTACGTGGGTATGCAAACCATGAGTATCTATGTGTCAAATGAGCGGATTATTGGCTATCAGCACTTGTTGGTAACCCGACTCAATGACCCATGGAATCTACAAACCGGTTTCAGGCAGCAACTTCAGAGGCAATCAAACCATGCGTAATAGAAAGCTTAGTGAGCTCGACATCATTCTTGATATCCAGCTTTTCAAAAATCCGATAACGGTAACTATTCACTGTTTTCGGGCTGAGAGAGAGCTTATCGGCCATCTCAGGCGCGCTCATACCTTTAATGACCATCAACGTCACCTGCATTTCACGCCCGGATAACATCTCGAAGGGAGAACGTCCGCTCTCATCAAAAGGTCGTAACGCCAGATTCTGGGCAATCTCCGAACTAATGTAGCGCTGCCCCGCCCACACCCGTTTAATAGCCTTAACCATCTCTGCCGGGTCGGTTTGTTTAGTCAGGTAGCCAACAACACCGGCATCAAACAACCGGGTCGGGAACGGTTCGGATTCATGCATGGTCAAAGCAATAATTTTTAGTTCCGGCTTAATACGGAGGCAACGCCGGGTCGCTTCAAGCCCTCCTATCCCGGGCATCTGGATGTCCATAAGGACAACATCAGGTCCTAAAGTCCTGACCAGTTCAATGGCCTGCTCACCACTCTCGGCTTCACCTATAATGGTGATCCCGGGTTGATCCTCAAGTAAACGGGTGGTACCAACACGCACTAACTGGTGGTCGTCAACAACAAGTACTTTAATCATATTAGGCTCCATTCAAAGCAGTGCTGATTTTCTGTACCGACAATGCTGTTATCGAGCAACCTCTTTGCTAACACCTGGGTTAACTACGCTACCCCAAATGGGCCCGACTATCGCGGTATTCAGAACGCTCAGTCCTCGCTTGTAGGCGATTCCGGTTTCATTACCTGAACCTAGAGCATTCCAGCATGCCCGCACGGGAATCGCTATACCAGCCGATTTCTCTCGGTAACGTGTGCGAGATATCTCACACGCCGGTAAATGCCTGCAGGCCAGTCTGCGCCCTTCCCAGAATTAACGCATGAATGTCATGAGTTCCCTCGTAAGTATTCACCGTTTCAAGGTTCATAACGTGACGAATGACGTGGTATTCATCTGAAATTCCATTGCCACCGTGCATGTCTCTGGCATGACGGGCGATATCCAGGGATTTACCGCAGTTATTACGTTTCATCAGCGAAATCAGCTCAACTGCACAATCATCATCATCCATGAGCCGACCCATTCTCAAGCAACCCTGCAGCCCCAGAGAAATCTCTGTCTGCATATCAGCCAGTTTTTTCTGAATCAACTGGTTAGCCGCCAGCGGCCTGCCGAACTGCTTGCGCTGCAAGGTATAATCAAGCGCAGCCTGCCAGCAGTACTCAGCCGCACCCATGGAACCCCAGGCGATGCCATAGCGAGCTTTGTTGAGGCAGCCAAACGGCCCTCCCAGGCCCTTGGCATTGGGCAGCAGGTTTTCCGCGGGTACTTCGACATCACTGAGGACGATCTCACCCGTGACGGATGCACGCAGGCTGAATTTGCCTTCAATTTTCGGTGTTTCAAACCCGGGCATACCGCGTTCAACGATAAAACCACGAATTTTACCCTCGAGTTTAGCCCAAACCACGGCAATGTCGGCAATGGGCGAATTAGTGATCCACATTTTCGCGCCATTGAGCAGATAGCCAGAATCGGTCGGTTCAGCACGGGTTATCATACTGCCAGGGTCGGAACCATGATCGGGTTCAGTTAAGCCAAAGCAGCCTACCCATTCTCCCGTCGCCAGCTTGGGCAGGTATTTTTCTCTCTGCTGCTCTGAGCCATAGGCATTGATCGGATGCATCACCAGCGATGACTGCACGCTCATAGCCGAACGGTAGCCACTATCGACCCGTTCAATTTCTCTGGCAACCAGCCCGTAGGAAACATAGTTCACCTCCGAGCAGCCATACTTTTCCGGCAGGGTTGGGCCAAGCAGCCCCAACTCACCCATCTCGTTCATGATTTCACGATGAAAGTGCTCATCCCGATAAGCCTGTTGGACACGGCTCATTAACCGGTCCTGGGCATAATCGCGCGCGGTATCCCGTATGAGTCTTTCCTCTTCGGTCAGTTGATCATCCAGTAAAAAAGGATCATCCCATTTGAATCCTGCCATACTTTCCTCTTTAGGTTGGTTCAAGTCAGCCGTACAATAACCGGCTCTGGCCAGAGTATATTCCTAACTCAGGAGCCAGCCTAGTTTCTTTCTTTTTAATAAGGCAATCTGATGACCATAGATTCCGCAACACTGCAGTTACTACTCGATACATTAGCGCGTTTCGTTAAAGAACGTCTCCGGCCACTTGAGTCACAGGTCGGCAAAGACGACAGGATTCCAGACCACATCATCAATGAGATGAAAGAGCTCGGCCTGTTTGGCCTGACCATACCCGAGGCCTATGGAGGTCTTGGCCTGAATATGAGTGAAGAAGTTGCCGTCGCCAGAGTATTTGGCCATACCTCACCGGCATTTCGGTCCACCTTCGGTACCAATGTCGGAATCGGCTCACAATCGCTGGTCATCGATGGAACAGAAGAACAGAAGCAGCACTACCTGCCGAAAATGGCAACAGGAGAGATTATAGGTTCGTTCTGCCTGACAGAGCCTGAATCAGGCTCTGATGCCGCATCGGTTAAAACCACCGCTATCAAACAGGCAGGCCATTACATTTTAAATGGTACCAAGCGGTTTATTACTAATGCGCCGACCGCTGATTTATTTACCGTTTTTGCCAGGACTAATGCCGAAGAAAAAGGCTCTCGCGGTGTATCAGCCTTTTTAGTTGACCGAAACCTGCCTGGTATACAGCTGAGCAGTCCGTATCGGAAAATGGGTCAACAGGGTGCTCCTGTCTGCGATGTGATTTTCGATAACGTCAGCGTTCCCGAGGACAAATTGGTCGGCGGCAAGGAGAATGTCGGCTTCGCTACAGCCATGAAAGTACTTGATAAAGGCCGGTTGCATATCAGCGCCATCAGCGTCGGCATCGCTGAACGGCTGATCGAAGACGCCACTCGTTACGCTGTGGAACGCCGCCAGTTCGGCCAGGCAATAGCAGATTTCCAGCTGATCCAGGCCATGCTGGCAGATAGCCAGACGGATGCCTACGCTGCCGCCTGCATGGTAGACGAGACCGCCAGAAGGCGCGATACGGGAGAAAACGTCGCCGTCCTGGCAGCCAGCTGTAAGCTATTTGCCACTGAGATGGTAGGACGGGTAGCTGATCGCGCAGTGCAGATCTTTGGTGGCGCAGGCTACGTCGAGGATGACGGCATAGAGCGATTCTACCGAGATGTCAGGCTGTTCAGGATCTATGAAGGCACCTCGCAAATTCAGCAGACGGTGATCGCCAAAGATCTCATTAAGCGTTATCGGTAAGGATCGATGCACTTCTAATTAGTCGCCTAAACCGGCATAAATGACTAGCCAATGCAGGGGCTAAGACGGTAGCCTTATAAGTGTATGTAAAGCAGGCAAACTATGGCTGGGTATTCCACAAAAGAAGTAGCTGACTTAGTTGACCTGCCCAGACAAACTATCTGGGAACTGGCCAGAGCCGGGGTCCTTGACCCTGAAAAAACCCAGTCTCTACAATACCGGTTTTCCTTCCAGGATATCGTCATACTAAGAACCGCTAAAGATCTCATTGAAGATGGCGTCCGTAAAAGTCGTATCCAAAATGCGCTTTCCCAACTGAAAAGCCAATTGCCGACGAATCGACCGCTGACCTCCCTACGTATCAGTGGAGATGGCAACGCTGTGGTGATTCGCGAGGAAAACCGTCTGTTTAACGCCGAAAGCGGCCAGCTTCACCTCAACTTTGAGCTCACGGAAGGCAGCAGTGTTATCTCCAATTTTACACAGGTGGCTGAATCTGACACAGAAGAACAATTAACCAGTGATGACTGGTTTGACCTGGGCGTTGATCTCGAGGCAGTCAGCCCCGATGATGCCCCCGCTGCCTACCGAAGAGCCCTGGAAATCGACCCAAGCCACGGTGATGCACATGTAAACCTAGGCCGAATTCTCCAGGAAAGAGGTGATTTTAAGGAGGCTGAACACCATTACCGGCTAGCTCTGCAGCTCGATGAGGACAATGTGCTGGCAACCTTCAACCTGGGCACCCTGCTGGAAGATGTCGGGCGCATAGAAGAGGCCATTGACGCCTACAAAAATGCAGTCCAATTTGCTGATGCCCACTATAATCTTTCCCGGTTGTACGAACTGATCGGCGAACACGACCTGGCTTTATCACACCTGAAGAAATATCGGAAACTGATAGACCCGGATTAAGCTGAGCCGCTTAACACCCAGCCGCACCCATCTCACCTAATGGATCAAGGTGTTATGGGAATCCAGGGTAATGCGCACTAACCTGTTGCCCAGAATCACTAATTGACCCCGGCTACGAACCTGCCCATCATCGGTGTATTCGAACTGATACTCGCGCCACACGCACCACTGGTCATTATGATCGCGACTCAGAGAAAGATGTATGGTCTGAACTGTATGGTCCAACAATTGAACTTCATACTTTTTGCATTCGCGCCTGGCGCAGACAATGGCCAGTTCTCCCATCCGCGAAGCCGATTGCCAGTAAAGGCCCACCGCACCCACAAACAGAATAAGAAACCAGTCAAACATCCCTATAGGCTACTAGAAAGTCATTTTATGGTCATCAACTATTAACATCCCCGAACGAATCACGTAAACTTCGCCGCGGAGGGATGGCAGAGCGGTTGAATGCACCGGTCTTGAAAACCGGCATAGGTTTGTAGCCTATCCAGGGTTCGAATCCCTGTCCCTCCGCCAAAT
>JABIZD010000045.1 GCA_018666555.1 Gammaproteobacteria bacterium | reverse complement strand
GGTGGCAACTTTATCGGTACTTCCATCTGCATCGTTATCATCTGCATCATCGGCAATATGCCCTGGCTGTGAAGTAATACCAATCAGTGAATTCGCTACGGCGGAGTCTGCGGACATACTGATAAATTCCAGCTGGGAACTGTCAAAATACACCGATACACCCAGGCCGGTTGTCTGCTGATTTTCCGGACGGGTCTGATAGCTCAGGACCAGCATGATATCGGTACCGCCTGATCCAG
Organism: Gammaproteobacteria bacterium; assembly: GCA_018666555.1. Lineage (GTDB taxonomy): Bacteria > Pseudomonadota > Gammaproteobacteria > Pseudomonadales > Azotimanducaceae > UBA9926. The sequence continues at coordinate 9,015 of JABIZD010000045.1, read as the reverse complement.
CTATAATCTCACCACTGACCATCTGCTGGTCTGCTGCAAGCTTCCCGCTCAAGCCAATGCCCAGCAGAATTGCACAGATTCCATAGCGCCGTAAACTGGCCAAGAGTGTTGCCATTTTAATCCGGTACATAGCCAACATCCCCCTATTCAGATAAATAGTAGATTGCTTTAAACTGAGCGTTAATTCAAGCTGACCACGACGTAATGCCCTATTTAGAAGGCGTAATGTCCTATTAGAAGGCGTAATGCCCTACTTATTCAATGTTTCGCATCAACTGATTTGAACATACTTAAAAAACAGGCCCAGCAAACCATGATTCCAGACAATGAGAAATACTTCAGCCTGGCGACACAGAAAAGGGATGGTAGCCTGGTGTGGACGCCTGTCTGGTTTGCCCTGGACCAAACCCAGACCCAACCCGATTATTATGTGTTCTCAGCAGGTGATGCCGGCAAGGTGAAGCGAATACGAAACTTTGCCAGTGCTCAGATCGCAGCCTGTGACATGTCCGGCAAGGTCCACGGCAAGGCTTTCCCCGGGCACGCAGTACTGATCAACGATCAGGAAACAACAGCACTTGCCTACCAATTGCTGGTCAACAAGTACGGCTGGCAGCTGAGACTCACTAACCTTTTTTCCCGCCTGTTCGGCCGATATCAAACCAGGCAGATGATAAAAATTTCGCTGTCAGTTAACAATTGAGCACCCTTACCAGAGGCATTACAGGGGCATTGCCTGTATTCATTCGCCGGCAACGACCCTGATATCACAAGGGGCTCGCGGTCAGACTGATCTACCTGGGTTGCCTCAGCCACAACCCATCTGAAGAGCCGCCCATAGATAAAAGGGTTGCTCTTGAAGGGCCGCTCATAAAGGATCACTCCTAAAGAGTCGCTCATAAACGGCCACTCAAAGGGGCTGGTCATAAAAAGGCTGGTCATAAAAAGGCTGGTAAAAAAAGTACGCTCAAAAAAAGGCGCCCTACATGCAAATCAACAATGCCGTTATCAATGCTCTCTCCCGTTATGCTGACTTCTCCGGCAGGGCAACTCGAGAACAGTACTGGTGGTTTACCACCGCCGTGGTATTGGCCAGCCTCCTCTTGAGTCTGGCCCATATTGCTACCAGGTTCTCAGTATTCACCGAGGTTCTATCATTGATTTTTAATCTCGGCATCCTCATCCCCAGCATCTCCATATCCGTCAGGCGACTGCACGACATCAATAAGTCCGGTTGGTGGTTGCTGATCGCTTTTACTCTCATTGGCCTTATCCCAATCGCCTACTGGGCTGTCAAGGCTTCAGATGATTCGGTTAACGACTATGGTCTGCCTGCCACCTGATCTGGAACCCAGCAAAAAACAGCGTTGGCCTATTGACGGTCAGGCCGATTCAAAGAGGACCTTGAAGTCTATTTCACTGAAAACCGTTATCGCACGAATCGTGTCGCTGAATCCGCCCGATGCTTAACGTCCTGGGTCTCCTTTATCCTCGGACCCGACGACACCTGATATCGACGCCCACAGCAAGTCAAAGCCGATTAGTCAGGTTTTTCAAGTTATAACGTTGACGCCATGATTCCAGCATCGTTAACTGACTAGATCACGCCAAGGAAACAACACATGGGCTTCTCAATGCTCCTGGTAGGCATAACCATTGTTAGTGCTGGCATCTGTCATTATCTTGCTAAGCGAAAGGGTTTTAAAGCCTCGTTCTGGATTGTCATGGGCGCCTGTCTTGGCCCCCTTGCGGTGATCCTGATACTGATCAAACCTGCTCCCAGAAAGCGTTAAAATAACGCTGGGAAACAACCCCGGGAAACGAACGGACAAGAAACAAAAAGAGATAAATTATATATAAATCAGTACTTAAAGTACATTATCTCTATACACATTAAGACTATTTTCAGCCAGCTTTATGCTTAACGCTGGCATCTGACAGAGCCAGCCTAAGGTTGATTTGAACGCTAACCCTGGACCAGTTGTTCTAGGGTGCGCCAGGCTGCGGCCGACTGCATGTCTAGCTTTACCGGGATAATTATAATGTGATCAACCCCCTGCGTACGCTGTGCCTGGTAGCGTTCACGAATGCGATCAACGCTTCCCCAGGCAATCAGTGCATCAATAAAAGGGTCTGAACCACCCTGCTGAAAATCCGCATCAGCAAAGCCGCGCTCACGCCAGGCTCTGTGATAATTGGTAAGCGGCATATAAACAGCGATCGCTTTTCTCGCCATATCGCGGGCCTGATCCGGCTGTTCTATGAAAACACTCGGCTGCATCAGCAGCAGCTTCTTACCGGCCAATCTATCTTTGGCTTCTGCGCTATAAGCCAGTGTTTGCAGATAAGTGAAAGCGCCATCAAGCCGAGCTCCGGCTAAAGTCATTAACTTAGGGCCATGAGCTGCCAAATAGCGGCATACCTGGGTATCTTTGTGAGAAAACATCAATTCTGCAGTATCATAACGATCAACAAAGTCGTTCATCTTTGTAAGCGGGGCTAACCATTCATGGCCGCGCGGTACATTACCGACTTTATTTGACAAGCCCAGACCAAGGTCGAATCGATCACCATAACTGTCCGCCAGGGTGTAGGCCGCTGCCTTGGTAGCCCTGGCGTCCCGGACATACACATTAGCAATAGCTGTACCGACTCTGATACGCTGCGTGGCCCCCAGTAATAAGGCACAGGTAACAAAGGGATCACGACCATACAGTTCCGGCACCCAGATAGTATCAAGGCCAGCGCCTTCAGCAGCCTGCGCATAGGTTATCAGTTGCGACTGACTCATCATGTCTGCTGGACACATTATACCGTGCTCTTTCAATTTTCCTCCCAACTCTCTGTCTCTGGCTACCCGCTTATCCTACTCAGATGCATTGGCCCTAAACAGTCTTTATTCCGACAATTTCGGCTCTGACGACAAAATCTTCGCCCTACAACCACTCCAGGCAGATTGCCTAACTGGCATCGCAAGCCCTCTACAAGCTCACTACAATAAGACAAGTTCCTGTAGCTAACCCGGATAATGGGTTACAATTATTTCGCAATGAAAAATTATCGCTGAAACGGTGACCTGAACATTCATGACGGAAAAAATTCTTTTTGACTATCTTCGTGAACTCGTCACCCAGGGTATAGACCCGAAAGATCGAGAAGCCGAAATATGGACTGATTATGGTCAAGAAGTGGCCGTATTTGTGCTTGATTCTGTTGGATTTTCGAGAACGACTGAATCTGATGGAATTGTCCATTTCCTATCGAAAATGATGCAGATGCGTGAACTAGTTATTCCGATCTATGAGGAATTTAAACCGATCCACCACCGGCTAGCGGGTGACAATATATTTGCCGCCTTCGATAGTGCCGATGCGGCTATCAATGCCGCAATTGAAGTGCAGCAAAAACTCGCCGCCAGTGGCCTGATGCTGGTAGATGACGAGCCATTTCAGGCCTGCATTGGGATTGGCTATGGCCAGTTGCTGTTCTCACAAACACTGGAAGGTTATTTTGGCGATGAAATGAATCTCGCATCTAAACTGGGAGAAGACATTGCAACAGGGGGTGAAATCCTGATTACAAAACGCGCCTGGAACCATGCGCGGGATCAAAAAGAAAGACGTGTCAGCAAGCGCCAGTTGCAGATAGCGGGTGTTTCTATCGACTACTATGCCCTGGATAGCCTCTGATCGCCCCATGTTTAGCACCGCGCGCTACCCTATCCCTAAATAAATATATATAAATCAAGTGTTAGCAGTTAGTTTCAATTAATTTACCTTATGCCCTGATCATTGTTTACAAGGCAAGCGACAACTAACAATCGGCCTGTACGGCAGTCTTGATTCTATTAAGGCGGTTATCGCTTTCATCAGATATTCCCTGCATCGGCCTCACTAGCCAGGCTTAGCAAAGCATCAGAATTGTAAAAATATTCATAACGATATCATTCCAGCGAACCGGTTAACCATGCTGGCAATTTAAGGCTAAACCTGGGGCTGACTTTTTAAGCAGACCAGGAAATTTTGGTCGCCATCAGATTAGTCGATTCCGGAATTGTTTACGTATCCAAGAAACCAGTGTACCCCCTGTGTCTATAGCCTGTGTCTATAGCCTGTGTCTATAGCCTGTGTCTATAGCCTGAGCCTGAGCCTCGAACTCAAATACAGGGCGACTCGCGGAATCTGGGACGAATATCCATCTGCAAAACCGTCACCTGCTGAGATACCGAAATACTCAAATGCTGAGGTACTGAGGTGCTGAGGTGCTGAGGTGCTGAGTTTAATTAGCGCACCACAGCATAACCATTGATTACAGTAACGCTTGGAATCGAACCAAAGGCATTCTTTACGAAACCTCATTGCTTTTGAAGAGCAAGACAGAGACCACCCTGCTTACGCTACCGATTTAATTTTACACTAAAGCCCGACCGATAAACTACGACCTGCCAAGCTTTATTAGTCGCCAAGCAGGCCTTTTTAGCAACGGATATAGCTTGCAGTCAGTATTGCCAGTATGAAAAAGACCGGAATAGACCCACTTTGAAGCCCCAATGCTGAGCACAGGCAACCGCGGAACACCATTGACAGATCCCATGCAGTCCTATCATCAACCTGGTCTATTTCATCTTGGCCAGCATGGCCCTGAGTGTATCAATATTGTTTCTTGCCAGGCCTTTCAGCTTGTCCTGAGAGAGATTGATCTTAGAGGAAATTTGATTAATAACTTCTTCGCGGCTGGTGGATTTTCCAAAATCAGCTTCCTCATTGGGAATAGCCTGATAAGGCACTCCAAGTTTTTTCATCTTGGCAATCACCGATGCAGTCGTAATCTTATGCTTTTCGGCAAAAGCCTTGGCCGCATCTCTGGACCAGACGGAAGCCTCGCCACCACGTAACAATGCGATATACATGGCGTCAGTAAACTGATTTTTACCCCGAACCCGTTCTTTATTCTGTTTAGACTTTAGCTCATCATTGAATGTTTTTAACTCCTCCTGCAGGGAACTGATCTGCCGGTCCTGATTCCTGATATAGCCGATCAATTCCTTCTCTGTTGCTTTCCTCAATAGTACTTGTGTACTCATATAAGTCACCCCGCTTAACGTTAGACCTACCCGCTGACAATTGCCCTTTTAAGACTACTAGATTAGCACTGCTTTGCAACCACCGGTAACTGACAAATCAATCTCTCAGGCCCATTCCACAAGGTCACTTGACGCGAATCAGGTCGCTACACAGAAAACGTAATCCGCACCCATTGGCCTACTGCCATTATAGGCAATGACAACCAAAGACCGACCCACCAGCCATACAAATTCACCTTCGGTCAAAGCATTCCACACTATCCTGAACCATGAAGTCCAGATTACAAGTTCTCCAGATCACTCTCCGTTAAAGCCTCTACAAAGCGGACAAATTTAGTAGCTGCCAAAGACATGGGCTTTTCCAGGTTACGCAGAACGCCAATCTCATAGGTAATTTTCGGCTCCAGAGAATATAGCCCGACATTTTTAGGCAAATTAGAAGGCGAAACATTGAAATCGTCTATTAAAGCAAAACCGATACCTTCTGCGACAAGCGACTTAGCCACCTCTATTGTTTCAGTTTGCACCACCCATTTTAATTTCAGGCCATTGCGCTGCAAATAATTCTCCAGAGAGTCCTGCGTATCACTCGCCTTCAGGTTCTTGATTCTAATAAAGCGTGAGTCTGATAAGTCTCTAATATCGAGTTGCGTCTTGTTACTGTGGAAATCTGGCGGGGTCATTAACCGCATCTGGCCCTTCTTCAGTATCTGCTTATGAATTACCTCTGAGCCTTCGGGGTTAAAACAAATGACAATATCAAAAGTTAACTCAAGTAACTGGTTTTCTAATTCAGCACTCTGGAGGTTAACTATGTTAAATAGCGCCTCCGGTTCCCGCTGCAAATAGGCGTTTATCAGCTGGGGCATCAGGCGCAATCCCAATGAGGGTGTACAGCCGACGTCGATATAACCTAACTGATCACTGAGCAAATTCCTGGATACATTATTAAATTGGGATATCTGCTGGTTTACCACCTGGGCACGCTTGTACAGAATATCTGCTTCTGGCGTCGGTATCAGGCGCCTCCCCTGCCTGAGAAACAATTTCAGGTTCAATTTCTGCTCGGAATAACTCAGTGAATTGCTAATAGAAGGCTGAGACACGTTAAGGCTTCGCGCTGCACGGGTCAGGGACCCTTCCTTATAAACCGTGTAAAACACCTCGATCTGCTTGGAATTAAGCATAACTGGCTCATGATAATGTTGGTTTATCACTTTATAACTTTAAATTATAGGTATACAAGCTCAAGCGTCATTAAATTAACTAGATAACCTCATGAATTTTCTAACTTACTTGCGATAAAACATTGAAAATATGCAAATAAATACTCATTCGGTGTGAATTACAGGCCCAAGTCACGCTGCAAATGGCTAGCACAAAGCTGAGAAAAATTACGACTTCAATCTGCTCTGGTCTGGAAGCTTTGCTTATGTAAGGGCGAAAAAACTCGATGTATCCGACTTTAAAACGATACGCCCCAAGATAATTACGATTTATCATATTATAAGCTTAGCTTATACATATACGAAATCTTTTCTGTTATCAAAATTTCTATTTGATCTAAACTAAAACGATCAAAACCTTGGGGGAAATAATATGTTGAAATTCATCATTGCGGTATTAGGTTTTACTGCTCTTTCCTGCTCCTATGCCAGCGCTGAAGTATCAGACGCTGCTGCAGAGGAAATGGAAGAAGTCTTAGTGGTCGGGTCACAGATCAAAGGAGCTAATATTACCGGCTCTTTACCCGTTTCCATTATTTCTTTAGAGGACATTGAGGCAACTGGCGTGGATTCGGGGGATGACCTGCTTGAATACGTCGTTGAACAAGGCCAGAACTACTTTAATGAAGCCGAAGATGCCAGTGGCGGTGTAAACGCCTCCCGCGGAGATGTTGGCGCCTATAACTTAAGAAATCTGGGTGTAGGTAACACGCTTACCCTGCTGAATGGGAGAAGGTTAGTTAACTCCCCAGGCTATCAAACTGAGCTAATTGGAGGGGATTTCGTACCAACGGTTAGCGTAAACGCAAATTTAATTCCGGTAACGGGCATAGAAAGATTAGAAATTTTACGGGATGGAGCTTCAGCCATTTATGGAGCAGATGCAGTAGCCGGCGTTGTCAACAATGTTTTACAGACAGATTTTGAAGGCTTTGACCTAACAGCTAGAGTCAGTGCATACGATCACTTTGACGCTGAAGATACCAAAATCACCGCTAAATGGGGATCTTTCTTTAATGAAGGAGCTACCAATGTAAGCATATTTTTTGACCACTACAATCGCGATAACATCAACGCACAGGAAGACCCTAGATGGGGTGCAGGAGACCACAGGCCCTTTGTTGACGATGACTCACCCTGGAAAACAAGCACTTCTTTTCGTAACACCAGCGCGAACTCTCTGTACGGTCAATTCGATATGGTCAGTTCCAGTGAGCACAGCGGGGAAAGCTACAACCATGTATGGACTGACTCCAACGGCGAGTTTGAAATTTTTCCTTTGGGCGACGACAAATGTACCAACCGCGGCCATCCCCTATTTGATACAGGTTATGGAACTTGTATTGCTCAAGACGGAAATGGTGCCCTGAGAAGTAATTTCTGGGGTAAAACCGATGTTAGGTCTGAGCTAGTCAGAACCAATGTTGTGCTGTTTATCAACCATGATATGGGAAATGGCACCGAATCATTCACCGAGCTTGCTTTTTATCAATCAGACAGTGACAGAATTGCCCACGCTTCTGCGGCATTTTCTTCTTCCAAGCATAGAGTGGGTCCAGATAATTACTATTTAAATCAACTTATGGTAGATGTAGACGGGGTACCCACGGCCATATTTGCAGGGCAGAACCTCTACATAGATAACTATCGATATGAAGAGGTTCCCAGGCTGGTCAATGTAGAAAAAGAGACGTACCGGTTTCTGCAGGGCTTCAGAGGCAGCAAAGGTGCTTGGGACTGGGAAGCCGCTTTCGTCACTTCTAAAGCTACATCAGATGACGTAACCAGCAATAGAATCTCTAATACACTATTAAAAGAAGCCTTATATGACTCGACTCCAGCGGCTTACAACCCGTTCAGCGCAGGGGTAGATTCAAACATTGAAAGAACATTGATCGATGTTTACAGGAAAGGCACCAGCGAACTGACGATGATTGATTTTAAAATGTCTAATCAGGACATCTTTCAACTTCCCGGTGGAGACGTTGGTATCTTGGTCGGGTTTGAATATCGTGATGAAGAAATAATCGATGACAGGGACCCAAGATTAGACGGAACCATTGATTATACTGATTACGAGGGAGACGCTTATCCGTTAGTAGCAGATGTTGTGAATTCATCGCCAACAGGCGATGTCTCAGGCTCAAGGGACGTTGTGTCTTTCTTTGCAGAAATGCAAATCCCGGTCACTAGTTCAGTTAACCTGCAGGCCGCGGTGAGAAGTGAAGATTTCTCTGACTACGGCTCCTCAACAGTAGGAAAACTGGCACTAGGCTGGCAGGTCGCACCGTGGCTCGATTTTAGAGGCTCAGTTTCATCTGCCTTTAGAGCCCCAAACATCGTCCAGATAAATGAAAAGACCGTTGTCAGATCCGGAACAAGATATGACCGAGCTGCATTTCAGGTCAACGCGGTGCAAAGCGTTGGAACCGTGATCGATTCTGATTCACGCTACACTATTCAAAGAATGGCAACGGGCGCAGCAGGTCTTGAAGCTGAGGAATCAGACAACACATCCTTTGGTATCGTGCTAACGCCAATGGAAGGACTGGTCATTACCGTTGATACCTGGAGCATTGAAAAAGACAAAACCATAGGCTTGTTCGGCCGTGAAAACCAAACCGTCAATGATATGCTTTTACGTTTTGACAATGGCACAAACAGTTGTGATACCTTCGCAGGAGATCCCTTGGTTGTACGAGAGGC
>JABIZD010000048.1 GCA_018666555.1 Gammaproteobacteria bacterium | reverse complement strand
GTCGCTGGTATATGTGGGTGCCAGGCATAATGACCTTACTTCATGTTCCTTTTGCCACATTTACCTATCTGTACCATGACCCTGAAGTGGCATTAATGGTCTATGCAGTAGCTTATGTTTTGGGGCACGGATATCTCGCACCGACCTTCGCTATGACCCAAAGCCTGGTGGAATTGCGTATGCGAGCCCTGGCGGCAAGCATTCTGTTGTTTATTCTTAACATCATTGGGCTGGGGCTTGGGCCGCAGATCACGGGCATATTGAGTGATGTGATTAATCTAACTACGGATTTGGGAGTCGACTCCTTGAGATGGGCGATGGTGGTGGTGCTCGTCTTTAATATTATTGCAGCGGTTTTATATATTATGGCAGGGCGTACCGTTAACGAGGATCTGGGCCAGCCCGTTGAAATTAAAGGGATACCGGATTGAACTATCAAACAATAGAAACCGAAAAACGAAATGGGATCCTGATCCTGCGCCATAATCGTCCGGAAAAGTTGAATGCCCGGAATTCACAGATGTATGTGGAAATAATGGCGGCACTCTCGATTGCAAGTGAGGATGATGAGGTGGTGGCAGTTGTTTTGACTGCTGTAGGGAAGTTCTTTTCTGCGGGAATGGATTTTGAAAATGAACCCAGGCGTGCTTATGAAGTGCAAGCCGGTGACTCAGCACGCACTGCTGAAATTAAGCGCGCGTTACCTAAGCGGATTGAAGGAGATGTTGGCACCTGGTTACCGGTGTTATTTATTGAATCGTTTATTCGGTTTGACAAGCCGCTTATCGGAGCCGTTAACGGGCCGGCAATTGGAGAGGGTTTCAGTTCCCTGCTGCACTGTGACCTGGTGTTTGCAACAGCATCCGCCTACTTCTGGGCACCATTTGCGCGAGCAGGGGTTGCGCCAGAATTCTGCAGCACAATGTTAATGCCTGAGCGTCTCGGACGAAGTCTTGCCAATGCGGCAATATATCTGGGTCATCGGGTTAGTGCAGCGGAAGCAAAGTCAGCAGGATTCGTGTTGGAGTTGTTTCCGGCGGGGGAAAAGTTCGAGTCGGCGGTGTTGGCTCGTATCGAGGCAGGCCTGGCTTTGACAGGTCCGCCCGAGCTTCGGCACAACACCCTGAAGCGCTACAAGAGACTTGTTTATCAGGACAGCGATCGTGAAAAGCTATTGTTGCAATGCCGCAAAGAATTTGAACTTATTCGTGAAATGGGCAGGTCAGGTGATACCAAAAAGGTGCAGGCATATTATCAAAATGTTCTGCCTGGTTAGTTATGGAATTCATACTCGCGCCTGCTTAACTAGTCTGCTAGGCTGAATTATCCTCAGATATCCACGCAAAGGAAACACGGTGGCAGAACTCATTTATCCCGGTATCGTCAGTTGTATCGCGCTGCTTGTTTACTATTATACCCTGCTGATGTCTGGACTGGCTCGTGGACGATTCGATGTGGCGGCCCCTTCTCATGATGGCCCAGAGGAGTACCAGCGTTATGTCAGAGCACACCAGAATACGCTGGAGCATTTAGTATTGTTTCTCCCTGGATTGTGGTTGTTCGCAGTGGCGGTTGATCCAATTTGGGCTTCGGGTATAGGGATCATCTGGCCGCTGGGTCGGCTTATGTATGCACGTGGCTATTATCAAGAAGCAGCCAAACGCCAGGTCGGCTTAGTGATCAGTATGCTACCCATCTATGTTTTGATTCTGGGTTCTCTAGCTGGATTTCTCTATGCGGCAGTTTCCTAGCCGTGACAAAGGAAGCACTCATAGGACTTGCCGATAGGTTGATTTAACCCTGTGCTGTTAAGCTGAATGTGGCTTAATTCTAGAAACCAGGTTTAGTGAATAGAAGACGACGGATAGTCGCTGCTAGATTAGCTGAATGTCCTCGTTGTGCTTGAAACTGGTGCGCTGAGTAATCCTTCTAACGCATCGACCAGATGACTGACAAACAGGTCGGACTTGGGTCCACGAAAAGCATCTTTTTGTCTGGCATGATGTCCCATAGCAATCGAGCTCATTCGTACTGCCAGGTCCATACGTTGTCTGTAAGCGGACTCGTCAAGGTGGGGTAAAGCTGCTCGAAGCAGTTCGCCAGTTCGCTCGCCGCTTTTACCGCCACCGCCACTCTTCTTGACTTTATTCAACGCAGATTCCTCGGTTAAAGCTAATTCATGACTGAAGGCGCAGACGTAACGACGGAATTTGGGGTCATTTTTCGAAATAAGGTAGGTGGGTATCACCATAATGTGGCAAAGATCGCGCAATGATGGTGCCTTGGCGGTTGCTTCGAGCTGGGCTAGCAGGTCTGCCCGTTTTTCCTGGGCTTGTGCATTTCTCCTTCGATGAATGGCATCAATCAGGCCCTGGAGGTTCTTGAAATGATACTGTAGTGCGGATTCGTTTTTCTGCTTGGCTTCTTTAACGATTTCCTTGATGGACACGTTATGAATGCCTCTTGATGCGATCAGTTTTTCAGCAGCTTCCATCAGAGAAACCTGAGTGGTTAGACTTCGAATTTTTTGCCCATCATGAGAAGCACTCATACTATTCCACTGCATAACAAAAGAGCAATTATAAGCGATTTCGAAGCTTTGTTCATCGGTGAGCAAGCAAGCGGTGCCCTGATGGGTTGCACGGTAAAGATGGCTAATGGACTTACCCTATACAGCCTATTCTACTTCAATCCGGAGCGGGCAGCAGGTCCCAGATAAGGGTGGCATGAAAAGGCCAGAGCGGGCTTAGCAGCGACGGATATAATAACGGTGTACATTAAAATAACTGCTAGTATGATGGTTGATGCGGATCGACCGTAACTGCTTTTCGGTTCAGTTAATTAAGAAAAGAGAGCGCTGCCTATGGACATCCTACGCACCCCGGACTCTCGTTTTGATAAGCTCAAGGACTATGAGTTTGCTGCAAATTATCTAGAAGTTGATGCTGGTGACGGCACAAAGCTTCGAATGCATTATGTTGATGAGGGAGAAGGTGAGGTCATCCTTTGTCTGCATGGCCAGCCGAGTTGGTCCTACCTTTACAGGAAGATGATTCCGCTTCTGGCTCAAGCCGGGTATCGGGTAGTGGCCCCTGACCTGGTAGGTTTTGGCAAATCAGACAAACCAACTCAACGCAGTGATTACACCTATGCCAACCATGTTGCCTGGATGAAAGGTTTTATTGAAAGCCTGGGTCTGGCTGATATCACCTTGGTTTGTCAGGATTGGGGTAGCCTGATTGGGCTTCGCGTTGTCGCTGAGAATGAGGCAAGGTTTTCTCGTGTGGTTCTTGCTAATGGTGGTTTGCCTGATGGAACCGGTATACCTGAGGATATGTCAGCGACGTTACATCAATTACTGTGCAATACTCCTGCCCTGCCTGCTGAGGATATGTTCATGAAGCTATTTGCGCCCATGGAAGATCGGCCTCAGTTCATGTATTGGGTTCGCCACTGCGATGAGCACCCGGATTTCCATCCTGCTGAGGTCCTCAAAGGCAGTTTGAATCATTGTGATGAACAGGCATATCGGGCCTGGTCAGCACCGTTTCCTTCACAGGAATATATGGCTGGTGCTCGTCAGTTTCCTTCACTGGTACCCATTATTCCCGACAATCCTGCGATACCCGCGAATCGGGCCGCCTGGAAGGCATTGGAGAAATTTGACAAGCCCTTCATCACCGCCTTCAGCGATTCTGATCCGGTTACAAAGGGTGGCGAAAAGCGATTTATTAAAACAGTGCCCGGTGCGAGAGGGCAGGCACATACCATCATCAAGGGGGCCGGCCATTTTCTGCAGGACGATGCTGCACTAGAGTTATCAACTGTTGTAATCGATTTTATTTGTAATAATAAGGGGTAGGGGATTTGAAACGAATAGTAAAAATTATCGTTATCATGACGATCTTGGCAGCACTTGCAAGGCTGTCTGTTGAAGTCGAAAGCGTGCAGAATTTTATGCTCGCTGGAGTTGCTGGTGCCTTTGTGCAGAATGCGATCGAGCCTGCAGCGGAATCAAGCGGCAGTCTGCGAGTGTTCGTTTG
>JABIZD010000130.1 GCA_018666555.1 Gammaproteobacteria bacterium | reverse complement strand
TGGTTAACCGGTCTGAGTGGGTCTGGGAAATCAACCATTGCTAATGCGGCAGAATTGAAATTACATCAACAGGGGTTTAAAACTTATATTCTGGATGGCGACAATATTCGCCATGGTTTGTCTAAAGATCTTGGCTTTACCGTAGCGGACCGGGTCGAAAATATCAGGAGAATTGCTGAGGTAGCGCGTATCCTGGTTGACGCGGGGATTATTGTTTTTACAGCATTTATATCCCCATTCAGGTCAGAGCGGGATATGGCTCGTTCGTTGTTTGGAGAAGAGGACTTTGCCGAGGTATTCGTCGATATTCCCCTGGAAGTCGCCGAGGCTCGTGATCCGAAAGGGCTATACAAGAAAGCCCGACGCGGTGAGTTACCTAATTTTACGGGCATTGACAGTGCTTACGAGGCGCCTGAAAAGCCCGAAGCCATTGTTAACACAGCTGAGCTTTCCGTCGACGAGTGTGCCGAGGAACTTCTCGAGCTGATAAAGACTGACTCGCAGGCAGAAGACATCGTTAAATGAGAGACAATCAATGTTTGCCTCATATTCCGCATAGCCAACACCAATCGAACCTTGGCTGTATTGCTCTACCGGTTGCAACGAATGCTGATCATGGTATCAAAGCCTTTCAGCGGATGTGCTGTGCTAACAGTTTCCCAGTTGACCTCTTTATTATTGGAGGTCTACACCATGGCCAATGAATCCAGGCTACGCAGCTTGTCAAAGGCCATTAGCTGGCGAGTGATCGCCACCTTGACGACAATGTTGATTACCTGGTGGGTCACGGGCAACATTAATGCGGCATTGCTCGTGGGTAGCGTCGAATTCTTCGCTAAATTTGTTATTTATTATCTGCATGAGCGAGTCTGGTTGAAAATACCCTAACGGGTCGAAAATACCTTCGCAGGTTGAAATACCTTCAATACTAGAAATACCTTCGCCGATAAAAAATGCTCTGAGCCCCTAACAAGGACTTCTGGCAGCGACCAGGTTGAGCCGTTTTACTAGCATCGCTGGTAGAAAACCTTCCATCTCCAAGAGAATCTTTTGGCGGTTAGAAAAATCATATCCGGCTAGGCATGGCTTGTTAAGGCTGGTATTCGCTCCTGTTAGATATTTCCCCTGCGATTTGAGTCCACGCAAGCTATAATCAGCGGCTACACAGCAATCAGATTGGAGCAGGAGGCGCGCCAGTGCATGAACATATACTGGTAGCAGGCGGGGCAGGTTATATTGGCTCGCATACGGTGCAGTTACTGCTTGATCAGGGTTACCAGGTAACGGTCCTCGATAATCTGTCTACTGGCCATGCCCGGTCAGTTGGCCAGGCCGAGTTAATACAATGCGATCTGTGCGATAAGCGAGCGCTCTTGAGCCTCCTGGATGGCAAGACGTTTACCGGTATTATTCATTTCGCAGGTAAATCCCAGGTAGGCGAGTCGATTGCTGAACCGCTGACCTATTTTGATAACAACGTCACTGGATCTTTAAACCTTATTAACTATGCGGTACAGGCAGGCATTGATCGGTTTGTGTTTTCCTCTTCTGCGGCAGTATACGGCCACCCCAGTTCCAGCGTGATCGATGAGCATCATGCCATAAAGCCGATCAACCCCTATGGTATGAGTAAAGCCATGGTTGAGACAATGCTGGTTGAGGGCGCCAGGTCGCAAGGGTTGAGCTCAATAGCATTAAGGTATTTCAACGCAGCGGGTGCCTGGCCGGACCAAGGCCTGGGAGAGGACCATGACCCAGAAACGCATTTGATTCCTAACGTATTGACCTCGCTGTTACCTCTGCATGGCAAAATTCACAAACCAGGGCCAGTAAAAATATTTGGTCATGATTACGCTACTGATGATGGTACCTGTATCCGTGATTATATCCATGTCCGGGATCTTGCCGAGGCGCATGTTTTGGCATTGCATCATCTCAAAGGGTTGACTGGCGCACTGATGCTTAACCTGGGCTCTGGGTCCGGGAATAGCGTTTTAGAAATCATTCAAACCTGCCAGCAGGTCACTGGCCGGGAAATCCCTTATCTTGTCGCACCTCGACGCACCGGTGACCCCGCTGTTCTGGTTGCCGACAATAGTCTGGCCGGCGAACTGCTGGGCTGGCAGCCGCAGCGTAATCTGATGATGATTATTGAAGATGCCTGGCGATGGCATCAAAAGCGGTAAGGCAGAAGTTGTCTGGCAAGATGCATGGTTTGAAGGCGCAAGCTTTGAAGGCGCAAGCTTTAAAGGCGCAAGCTTTAAAGGTAGAAGGGTTAAAGGTAGAAGGGCAAAACGCACAAGCTCTTAAGGTAGAAGGATTAAAAGCACAAGCTGTAAAGTGATTAGGCTCTGAGCTCCTTAGGCTCAGGATAGATAGGGTGGCTTATTTGGAAACACGCCGAGGACCTACCTCTTGGCAGCAGTTATAGAATGACGTTACTGTTCACCGCTGCGGTGGCAATGCAAGAACTTTGCAGGAGACAACTATAAATAAAAAAAGATTTTCCAAGACCCTCTTTTCGGTGTGCCCAGCGCGCCTACGCGTTAGTTTTCTGCTGATCATGCTGAACTTGTTGGTCGCCTGCACAGAACCCGTAGAGCCAGTTGCCATTGTTTCGGACCCAGGTGATTACCAACCGACCTTTACGTCCAATGCTACCGATCATCGCTTGGCATATGAGGCCCCGGGACATCCGTTTATGGCCCAGGCCGGGTTAAATTCCATGCATGCGGACAGTTATAATTCGGATGTTCATGCTGCTGCCGGTCCGCGTGGTGTGAATACCAGGATTGTCTCTAGAGTCGGTAGCAGGGCACCCGGCGGCATGTGCGCCACAACTACCTTTACCTCTGATGGCAAGATCATCAGCCTGTGTGCCAGTATCCAAGGCTTTCGTATTCATTTGCTCGAGCCACGAACGCTCAGGTTGCTGGCAGAATATGTATTGCCGTTGCGTTCATCCAGCTATAGCGCCTTAATTCACCTTGATCGTCAAATCATCATGGAAGACACCTCAGGTGCCTATTTTTACCTGGATCATAAGGACAGGATCGTCCTGGCAGATAATAAACAGGTCATTCATCGCATTGGCCATCGTCAATTAGCAGAACACCGCTGGGAGTTTTATCAGGAACACAGCTGGGATCTCAGCGACACCGTTCCGAGCGATTGTTTTCGACCGAGCAACCCGTTCCCAACAGGCGAATGTGACCCTATAACGGCAGTCATGCCAGATTATGATGGCCTTCTCTGGTGGGTAACTCGGGCAGGAAGGGTAGGTACCCTGAATCAATCATCAGGTGCCCTTAATATGATTCAACTCGATGGTGAAGAAATCCAGAACGGGTTTGCTGTTGCAAGGGATGGTATCTATGTTGTTTCCGATACCGCGCTCTATGCGTTTAATGCCGTGGCCGGAAAGCCAAATATGATCTGGCGGCAGAGTTATGACCGGGGCTCGAAAAGAAAAATTGGCAGTATCAATCAAGGCAGTGGAACTGCGCCGACCTTGTTTGGCGGCTATGTCACCGTCACAGACAATGCCGATGGGAAGATTAACCTCCTGGTGTATCGGCGCCTTCAAACTCAGTTAGTAGCTCCCCTGGGCTGTAAAATTCCTTTGTTTACCGAAACGCATTCCGCCGCAGAAAACTCCATGATTGCCTTTGATCGGTCGATTATTATAGAAAATAATGCCGGTTATACCAGTGTCTATGCTGAAAATGACTGGAGTTCGGCCGGCGGTGGGATTGTCAGAATAGACGTTCGTGAAGATGAAAGTGGTTGCGACATCATCTGGCAGTCCGAAGAACGCGCACCATCCGTTGTACCAAAGCTGGCTTTGTCCTCGGGTGTTGCTTATTTCTATAGCTTCCAGCAAGGCAAGGACGGCACCATCGCCTGGTACCTGATGGGATTAGATTATGTTACCGGGAAGACCTTGTTCAAGATTCATACCGGTAACGGTAAGAATTATGATAATAACTGGGCGCCCATCTCGCTGGCCACGGATGGGACCGCTTATATCGGTACTTCGAAGGGAATGCTGGCAATTTTCGATGAGGATTGAGTTCGCAGGCATCAAAGTCGATAGCTCAGGCCCTATTCGGATGGGCTCATTAGGCGTCGTGGACGTGTTACTTTGTCTGGGTAGTCGCTGGGGTCGTGTTAAAAGGCTAGCTGTTTCGCTCAGTAAAAGAATTATTGGCCTAAATGAAAGGCTTACATGATTCTAAATGACGGTGCTAGATGCTTCTCGATGGGACCTTTGTATGGGCCTAATTGCGGGACTTTGCATGGGTAGCCCGGGCTACCACTTCAAAGTGCCAGTGGAACGAAAATGATTAAATCCACGAGAAAAATGACAAAATGCGTAATCTAAGCACCGTTAACTTCCAATTTGCGTAAATAGTGTTGGCAAAAATTACGCAGTTGTTACAGACTTCTGTTGGCAAGCAGGTCGCAATGGAACCTGAATCAAAAGCCTGCTTGGTTGCTTAAGAGGCTGCTGACCTTGCGGTGCTAAACGAGCGGCAGTATTGTTGCTGGGTTTGTTGGGCAAACAAGCTGGCTGGTGGTAAGGCTTCTTATTCGGCTGCAATAACAGGAGCGCTTCTTGGCTCGCGCAGATTCGCTGGTCTATTGTGGGGTTTGGCGCCTGATCGCCAGTGCGTAGGTAGAACAGAGCATAATCGCTAGAAAGGTGAAGAAAATGGCAAAAACACAAGATTACCACCTGGGTAGTTTTACCTATCCAAGAGGATGGTTCATGATTTCGAGTTCCGTGGCATTGACTGATGTGCCGCTTGCACTGACATTCTTTGGTCGTGAATTCGCATTGTATCGTGGCGACAGTGGCAAGGTGGTATTGATGGATGCGTTCTGTCCGCATATGGGTACCCACATAGCTAAAAACACCACCTCTTACGTGGTCATTGATGGGCAAATTGAAGGTGACTCCATACGCTGTCCGTATCATGCATGGCGCTTTGGCCCGGATGGTAAATGCAATGATATTCCCTATCATGATGGCCCTATACCCGAAGCGGCCTGTATTAAGACCTGGCCTGTTCAGGAGCGCTATGGCTGTATCTATATGTGGCATGACCCAGAGGGAGGTGAACCGGACTATGACCTGCCAGACTTGCCTGAGTGGGCCTCTCCTGAGTGGGTCAATTGGGAGATTGATGAATTGGGCGAACTTGTCTCGCATCCACTGGAAATTATCGACAATATCGTTGATATCAGTCATTTAGGTCCAATTCATGGTTCAACACTTGAATATTTTGAGAATGAATTCCGCGGCCATATCGCCATTCAGCGCCAGGGAGGTGGACACAAAACACTGGTTTCTGGTGATGCCTTGCTGGAAACAGATACCTGGTATACCGGACCCGGTATTCTTTTGTCTCGTGTCACTGGTTTGTATGATGCCATTATGTATATCACCCATACGCCTGTTCAGGACGGTGTTGTTCGAGCCTGGCACGGTTTGATGGTCAGGCCTGGTGGGGCACAGCCAACTGAGGCAGATATTGTCCAATCCAGGCAATACCAGGAGGCCAGCAAATTAGCATTCCTGCAGGATTTTGAGGTCTGGTCAGCGAAACAGCCGGCTTTTCAGATTTTACAATTAAAAGGCGATGGCCCTTACCATAAAGCGCGTCAGTGGTATGGACAGTTTTACCATCCCCGGGAAGATGCTGCAGCAATCCATAAGCAGGTAGACGGTACCTACACGGTTAAATGGATGCCGGCGGCACCTCAGGCGGTAGCAGCGGCAGGGAAGTACTAGAAATACTAAGCCGGTATCAAGCTAATGTGATAGCGGCTTTAGTATCGCAATTGAGCGGATATTATTTAATCGATACGTTTGCGGGCCGGTAAAGCGTCATTAAGGACGCAACGGACGCCATCTCTGTCCATTTCAGCGACGCAGAGGTTGCAGACCGTACAGCCTGATTCGGTTTTGCTGCCCTCCTGGTAATGCCGGACCAAAGCAGGGTCATGGATCAGGGCCCGGCCCAGTTGTACAGCCTGGTAGCCTTCTGTCAGAGCACGGTGCACGCTAGCAAGGCTTTGAACGCCGCCAACGCAAATCAGCGGCAAGGAGACTTCTTTCCTGAGTTGTTTGGCCAGCTCGAGAAAATAGAGCTCTTCAAAGGGTTGAGACTTCAAAACAGGACGTGCCATTCGATAAACCAGTTTATCGATCTTTCGTCTCTGTACTTTAATGAGTTCCTCGACGAAAGTCGGACCACGAAATAAGTACATCGCGTTTTTGGAAGAGAATCCGCCGGAGAGGACCAGCGCGTCGGCGCCACTCGCCTCGAGCAGCTTGGCGGTAGCAATACTGTCTTCAATTTCAACCCCACCTCGGAAGCCATCTCTTAGGTTCATTTTGACAATAATTGGCATGTGATCGCCAATACCTTGCCTTACGGCTTGGAGAACCTCTACCGGGAATCGAGCGCGATTCTCTGCACTGCCTCCATATTCATCTTTTCGCTTATTCACAGCCGGGCTTAAAAACTGGCTGAGCAGGTAGCCATGCCCCATGTGGAGTTCAACAGCATCGAATCCTGCCGCCTTTGCGCGTTCAGCAGCGCTGCGATACTGTTGCGTCAACTCAGTCAGTTCCTGTTTCTTTAATGCCCGCGCAAACGGGGTGCCGACAAAGGTTCCTAGCGAGTTGAAGCCATTGCTTGGACCTCTGGCACGCCTGCCTATCCAGCCACTCCACTTCGAGGAGCTGCCACAATGTGCGAGCTGAATTGCCGCCTTGGCACCATGCCGATGGATTCGTTCGGTGATCGCCTTAAGGTCATCAAGAATATCATCTTGCAGGCACATCTGGTCATCGAAAGTGCGGCCGCCGGGCTCGATAGAACCGTAGGAGACAGTGCAGAGTCCGATCCCTCCCGCTGCGAAGGCTTCATGAAACTGACCCAGGCCTTCTCGGTCCGGAAGCCCCCCCGGGCAGTGTCCCTCAAAAGTGGCCGCTTTTATAAAGCGGTTGCGTAACTCAAGCGATCCGAGCCTCCAGGGCGCAAATGGATCGATACGGTCGGTGCTGATAGTGTCTGTCATCGTCAATCTACCTAGATAACCCTGGCAGGATGGGGAATTCGGGGTTCGCCTAACTGCTCTCGGTAAGACGGTGGCTGCAACCCGCCTCGGTCTGTGACACCGTATTCTACGGCCACTTCGGCTGTTACCAGGGTCTGCCCGGATTTCTCCATTATTGCCGGATCTGCTGCCAGGGCATGGATAATGCGGCCGTTAAACTCTGGTGTCTCGGCTGAAGCCATGAAATCATCATATTGCTCACCTCGGTGCCGCAATACGATTTCAGTACGTTCCGTCAGTTGCGGACCTAACCAAAGCGAAATCGCCGCTACTCCTTCATTTTCAAGATCGACTCCCATATCGGCAGCCAGCTTGTCATATCCCACTTTCTGCGCGCCGTAGGCGGGGCCATGCATATAGCAGGCGGAACCAAAAGACGAGGTAAAGGTGATCAATCCGGATTGTTGGCGAACCATCATTTTCGCAGCGTGATAGCTCGCCACATAAGCAGTGCGGAGCCCTACGTCGAGTATATCGACGAGTTCCAGGGGTTTCTCCCAGAAGCCTCCTGGATCGATGAGATTTTCGTGGATAACGGCAGCGTTGTTAACCAGGATATCCAGGCGGCCTTGTTCGTCAGCAATCCTATCGAATACCGCTTTGGTCTGGGCATCGTCCGAATGATCGCATTCAATGCTGATTGCGTTGCCCCCAGCGGCCCGAATAGCCTCAGCCGTTTCGTCAAGCGTTCCTCTGAGTATTTCTCCCCGAAGGGTTGCTGAGGCTTTACTTTTCGAGCGCCCAGTAATGTATACAGTGGCTGCTTCGGCGGCCAGACCCAGGGCGATACCTTTGCCTGCTCCGCGGCTGGCACCGGTAACCAGGGCAACTTTAGGCTTATCCATTTTCTCTCCCAATGCGGTGATCGTCTAGGTGAAATCTAGACAGTTATTGTGCATATTGCAATTAAATGAAGTATAAACTATCAATAAACGTATTATAAAGCCAAAAAAACTGCGAATAATGATCATGGTGTTGATTACAGTGCTAAAAAGGGCCTGTCTGGCAAATGCGCTATTATCACAGCACGTTTAATTAACTAAAGTGATGCTTTTGGTAAGACGCCAGGCGCGGGTCAGCACGATACTAGTCTACCAGTACAATTGAGAAGCGTATGGGACTGCAGCAAAATACCATTGCAACGCCTTCGCGTTTCTGTAAACCCTGGCAGTGCTTTAATGGTTTGCACAGGTGTCGCTTGTTTGGATAACGCCCGAGAAGTGTTCACTGTCACTCATGGCCAGTGGTATTGACGTCTAGCATAGATTAAGAACAATAGGTTCTGGATGATTAGCAGGAAGAGATTTGAATGATTAACGGTTCAACACAAATACCGGGCAGCCTGGAATGGAATTCTTTTGTTGAAGCGCCCTGGGTGGTAGAGGATGAGGCTCAGCAAACCTGGTCACAGACTACGGATTGGCTTGTAGTCGGTTTTGGTGGCGCAGGTGCGACCGCCGCCTTGCGAGCCAGCCAGAACGGCCTTGACGTAATTGCGCTTGACAAAGCCGATGGCGGTGGAGCAACCCTCGCTAGTGGTGGCGTTTTCTACGCCGGTGGCGGCACTCGTATTCAGCAACAACTAAATGAACAAGACACACCAGAGAATATGTATCAATACCTGAAACTGGAGACGGGTGGCATTATCTCGGACGAAACGCTGATGCGGTTCTGTCAAAATAGTGCCGCTAATCTGGATTGGTTGATGGAGCAGGGTGTCGAGTTCAGCGGCCCAGTGTGGAAACAGAAAACCTCCTATCCTAATGTAGACTACTTCCTCTACCATTCCGATAACTCCCTGCTACCTGCCTATCAAAAACAGGCCTGGCCTGCAGCAAGGGGTCATCGAGGTGTCATGCGCAAGGGCCGCAGCGCAGTCAATTTAGGCGGCTCTATCTATTCACCGCTGCAATCGCAGTGTCGTAGCGCAGGTGTCCAGATCGAGACAAAAACCGAGGCCTTTCAACTCGTCGTTGCTAAACACGACGGCGCTGTAATCGGTGTGCGAGCTCGACAACTGGTGCCTGGTAGCAAGGCCAGCCTGGAGCACAGTCGGTGTCTGAAGCGCGGCCGCCTCATCAATAGTCTTTATCCTTTTTTTCTGCCTGGGG
>JABIZD010000051.1 GCA_018666555.1 Gammaproteobacteria bacterium | reverse complement strand
GACAGAGCAGGCCAAGCTCAGTTCTACCACGGTTGGGGCCATTTCCAGCATTGACACCCTTAAAACCAATGGCAGTGGTGATATCTTCCAGCGCTGGGCAGGATACCAGGCCAATGCATTGCTGGCACAACAAGCCTTGGGCGCCTGGTCAATAATATTGAGCGTTCTACCCGCGCTGCTAACAGGCCTAACCACGATAGCGATACTGGGCATCGGCGGCACTAAGGTTATGGATGGCCAATTAACCATGGGCGGGCTGGTCGCTTTTCAGACCCTCCTGGGAAGTTTTAGCGCCCCCGTCAACGGCCTGATGGACCTAGGCGCACAACTGCAATTAATCAAGGCGGAGATGACTCGTGTGGCGGATGTGTTCCGCTATCCCTCTCCGGAAGTGCCAGAAGAAGACGAAGGGTGGCCAACCGCACTCGAGGGGGCCATAGAGTTGCGTAATGTGAACTTTGGTTACAATCCCATGGATCCACCATTGATTAAAGATTTTTCTCTCAAACTGGAACCCGGCAGCCGCATTGCACTGGTTGGCGGGTCTGGCAGCGGGAAAAGCACAATCGGACGGTTAATCGCCGGTTTGCAGGAGCCAGGCTCAGGTGACATTCTGTATGACGACCATTTACTGCAGGACATACCGCCCCAAGTACTCGCCAAGACCATGTCGTACGTCGACCAAGATGTATTTCTATTTGAGGGTACTATCCGCAGCAACCTTACTCTTTGGGATGAAAGTGTACCGGATCAGATTATTACCGCTGCGCTCAAGGATGCGGAAATCCACCAGGAGGTCAGTGCCCGAGCAGGTCGATACGATGCCTCAGTTGATGAAGGCGGCAATAATTTCAGCGGCGGTCAACGACAACGCTTGGAGATTGCCCGAGCGCTTGTCAGCAATCCCGCGGTCTTGATACTGGATGAAGCTACTGCTGCTTTGGATCCAATAACCGAGCAATTTATTGACACCAATATCCGGCGGCGGGGTTGTGCTTGTATCATTATCGCTCATCGCCTGAGCACCATTCGTGATTGCGATGAGATCATCATTCTAAAAGAGGGTGAAACTGTTGAACGCGGCAATCATGAATCATTGATGGAGGCAAACGGTGAGTATGCCCGTTTGATTACTGCACAATGAGCGAGCAACCAAACGCCGATTCACTTGGTAATGCCACACCCATATCAATAGCCTCATCTACGCCCCTCGCCCTGATAGGGAAAACAAATTTCTGGGTTGTTTTGGAAGGACCAGTGGATATCTTCCTAACGCCACTCCAGCAAAGGCAGCCTGCCGGGCGCCGGCATCACCTGTTTCAGGTTCCCGAAGGGGGGGTTTTTCTAGGTTTGCCCGAAACATCCTACGGATTGGTAGCGGTAGGCGGTATCAATGCCAAAGTGCGCCCTGCTGTTCTTCAATCTCTGCTTTCTCTTCCGTCATCCCAAGCTATAGCGCTTATTGATCCATGGATAATAGCGTTGTCCGAGTCATTAGCTGGACCAATATCACTATGGCCAGAACAGGTGGCGCCAGATAGTGGACAAACCGCTGTAAAAGCAGGCAGCCGACTCTATGGTGCATCCCAGTCTCCAGTATGGGTTCAGGCCGATACAGGCCAGTTAGTTTATCAAGGTCGCAAACAATCCCAAGCCATACCCATCACGCCACGCACCTGGGTAGAGAGCTTAGATGATGCTCAAGTCAACAGCCTCAGTACAACCGAACTGTTAGATAACGGACAACTGCTAGACGTTTTAAATCGTTTTCACCAGGAAGCGTCTGAACGGTTGGCGGTGCAACATCAAGAGTGGGATACGCAATCGAGGAAGGTAAAAGAACGCAGTGCCACACTAGAGACTAATGCCGTTATAAATGCCTTCCAACAATTGCGGACAGTGATTAGCACTAAAAACCAGGATCCTTTTGAGTGGTCTCCTTCTGATGAAGGCTTGACTCCTGAACTCGGTATAGCGCACGTAATGGCCCAACATCTGGGTGTTGACCGATCATACTGGGGAAAGGCAGATGAAACACACATAATCCCAGGTGCCCCATTGAAAACCATGGAGGTTATATTTGAGCGCTTAGGTGTACGCAGCCGACAAGTGGTTTTGAGGGATGATTGGTACAAGAAAGATAGCGGCCCATTGATTGTATTTGAGGAGGATGGCACTACTTGTGCCTTGATTCCCAACCAGACCGGTGGTTACAAATATCACTCCGGAGGGCAGAATTCGTCGCCCCAGAATCTAGACAGGCGAAAATCTGAGACTTTTGACCCCATTGGACTGACACTTTACCGGCCGCTGCCCGATCAGCCTGCTGGATTATGGTCGCTTTTTGAATTTGCTCTTAATGGTGTATGGCGAGATCTACATAGACTTTTGCTGGCAGGTATGCTGCTTGGACTCATTGCTGCTGTGACGCCCATCGCCACGGGACTTATTTTTGACTACATTATTCCCAATGCTGCATTTTCTCAGTTGAACCAGATCGTGTTTGCCCTGGCAATGGCAGCTTTGGGTACAGCGAGTTTTACACTGGTTCGTGCGCTGGCCTTATTACGTATCAATGGGCGCATGGATTGGACACTGCAATCCGCCATATTTGATCGCTTGCTGAGATTGCCCACTCGTTTTTTTAAGGCTTACAACACGGGTGATTTAGCTGACAGAGCACTGGGGTTTAATACGATTCGAGGCATCCTTTCCGGTGTATTAATTAGTTCAATGCTTGCCGCGATATTTTCCGTGTTTAGCCTGGTACTGCTATTTTATTACAGCACCAGTCTGGCTTTGTTAGCGATTGCGCTGATTTTCGTGGCCGTTGTTATAACCGTCACTATTAGCTTACTTCAGCTACGGTATGATCGTAACCGTATACGCTTGCGTGGCCGCGTGGAAGGCCTGGTTCTGCAATTAATCATCGGCGTAAGCAAATTACGGACAGCCAATGCACAACAGCGTGGGCTTGCAGCCTGGATCAGACGATACGCAGAACAAAAGCAGCAGTTTATCTATGGCGCGAAGTGGGAGAATCGCCAACAGATATTTCATGCTGGTTTTCCTGTGCTAGCAAATATCATCATCTTTACCGGCGCCATTAAATTGGTGCAGGTATTTGACCCGCAAACTATTAATGCATTATCGCCAGGAACCTTTCTCGCTTTTCATGCAGCATTTGGACAGCTCTTCGGCTCCCTTACTAACCTGGCGTTAAGCATAAGTTCCTCACTCATTATTATCCCTCTGTACGAACGCAGCCGACCTATAATTGACGCTATACCGGAGTCTGGTAATGAAGGTAACCGGGTAGAACACCTTGAGGGAGATATAGAACTCAGCGAAGTCACGTTTCGCTACCAGGAAGATAGTCCAGATGTACTTACGGGACTCAACCTGCACATCAAACAGGGTGAATTCGTCGCATTGGTAGGCTCTTCTGGCAGCGGTAAATCCACCCTATTCAGATTATTACTGGGCTTTGAGCAGCCCCAGGCAGGCGAGATTTTCTATGATGGCAAGGGCCTAAGCAGCCTGGATCAGGAGTCCTTGCGCCGTAAGATCGGAGTCGTATTACAACACAGCAGCCCAAATGCTGGCAGTCTATTTGAGACGATTGCAGGAAATACCTCAGCCAGCGTCGATGATGCTTGGCGAGCAGCACGCCTGGTTGGATTGGCTGAGGATATAGAAGCGATGCCAATGGGGATGTATACGGTGGTCACCGATGGCGCATCTACACTTTCCGGTGGTCAAAGACAACGCATCATGATTGCCCGCGCGCTGGTACGCCAACCCCAGATTCTACTGCTGGATGAAGCCACATCAGCCCTGGATAACCGCACTCAAGCCGTGGTTTCGGACAGCATTGGTCAAATAAACATCACTAGAATTGTCATCGCCCACCGATTGTTCACTATACGTAATGCAGACCGTATATTTGTAATGGATAACGGCAAGGTAGCTGAATCAGGTAGTTTTGAAGAACTGATGGCCGCAGATGGTTTGTTTAAACAGTTGGCTAAGCGGCAGTTGTTATAGGTGAAGCCATAAAGGTTAAAGGCAAGTGAAAAAAGGAACAGGTTATGCGTAAGGCTCTGTATATCTTAAGTCAACTTGACGATGGCGACGTGGAATGGATGGCTAACTCAGGTCAGCGCCGAAGTCTAGCGACGGGTGAAATTATCATTACCGCGGGCACACAGGTTGAATCATTATTTATTGTTTTGGATGGCAAGATAAGTGTGGACGTAAAAGATCTTGGCGAGATTGCTGAGCTAGGAGCGGGAGAGATCCTAGGCGAAATCTCTTTTGTCGATTCTACCCCACCCTATGCAACGGTTATAGCGCTGACAGACACCCATGTCTTGGAGTTGCCAAGAGCCTCAATCGAAGAACGGCTGGAGATGGAAGCGGGTTTTGCCGGAAGATTCTACAAAGCACTGGCCATTTTCCTGGCTGATCGCCTACGCAGCACCGTCAGTCATCTTGGTTATGGGAGCGCGGGATTGGAAGCTGATGCATCAATGGCAGATGAGCTGGATGATAATCTATTAGACAATGTTTCATTAGCCGGCGATCGTTTTGATCGTTTACTACGCCAATTGCAAAAGAACGGCTGATAGACATACGAGCAAACTTAGCAGGTCAAGCTCACATTTTAAGCTTGAATTGGCGCAGTGTAACCCCCATTTAAGCCAGTAGGTAACAAAGCCTATACTCTTGAAAAGAGCCTGACAAAAAACATGCCTCCACTTTTTAGTGGTAACATTCCTTTAAGTACATTTAGGCGAAACAATCTCCATGACCAAACTCATCACCCTTCTGCTGGCAGTAAATCTGCTAACCCTGGAAGCCTCAGCGGCCTGGGAACCAGACAAAAAAAATCGGGACCCGCAGACTGGAGCCAGCAAAAAAACCATGATCGCACTGGAAAAATTCAGGGAAATCCCAGAACTCGAGGCTTACTTTGAGGAAGCCGATGGTTACGCAGTATTTGCAAACATTGCAAAGGGCGGCATTGGCATTGGTGGGGCTGGCGGTAAGGGCGAAGTGTTTCAAAATGGTAAAGCAATCGGCGCCACATCACTCAAACAATTCTCCATCGGATTCCAGCTAGGCGGCCAAGCCTTCAGTGAAATTATTTTTTTCAAAGGGAAACGAGACACAAACAGATTCACGGAAGGTAATTTTGAGTTCGGTGCTCAAGCCAGTGCCGTCTTGATTAAACAAGGCGTCGCTGTGGAAACGGCTTATAGTAATGGAGTCGCCGTTTTTACAATCGCAAAAGGAGGCTTGATGTACGAAGCCAGCATCGCCGGTCAAAAATTCAGTTTTGAGGGTTACGACTAACCACTGATGACATGTCAGTGTAAAAGCAAAACCCAATTGGGTCTGCTCACTCGATCTCATTCAATAAAAACTTTGGCAGCTCAGGCAATGTCACAATGCCCTGCATTTGAGCGAAGATTACAAAAGCCTTAGTTGACCCGGCTTCGTAAACTATGGTCTATTCACCTATCACTAAGTCAAAAAAGAGTGTGTCCCATGAATCTGCTCGAAAATGATAACCTGAGGTGGAAGCATTTCACCGGTAGCGACAAATTTGACTACCCTATCGATTACGCTGCCGCATTGCTTTCAGCAAGAGACGACGGTCATGTTGACCTTTTGTATCGTTGGGCACCCAATGCTTACTG
>JABIZD010000139.1 GCA_018666555.1 Gammaproteobacteria bacterium | reverse complement strand
TGGTAAAACCGGCCGCTAATCTAGGCTGGCATCAGGACAACGAAACCTTCAAGGAAGCCTTCCCCGACCTCCAGCAAACCGCCATTGTCGTTATTTCAGGCGAACAGGCTGATGCAGTCACGCAAACAACTAAAGCACTGGCAGACGCGTTTACGGCCAGTGGAGAGTACCAATCGGTGTTTGCTCCGACAGTGGACGACTTCCTGGAACAGCGCCTTTTGTACTTTCTACCGATCGATAAACTTGAACAGTGGCTTAACGGCGCTGAATTCAACTATGGACCCTTACTCAGAATTGCTGATGAAGCCAGCCTCAGTAACACTGTTTTTTTGCTGGCTGACTTCATAGAAGCCAATCCAGGGCTACCACTACCGATCACACTGGACAGCCTGGTAAATTCCCTGATGGCAGAAAAACTCCAGCTAAAGGGCTACTACTCGCTGGTTGACCCAAGTATTAAAAAGCACATCCAACTCGTCCTGATCAAGGGTCGCCAGGATTTTAACAAGCAGCTACCCAATGCGGAAATAATTGCCAGCATTCGTCAGATTATTGAAATCGAAGGCCTTGAAGCCGGTGTCCAGGCGCATCTAACCGGAGAAGTCGCCCTGGCAGATGAAGAACTCCGCGCAGGCCTGCATGGTATCGGCATCGCTGCTTCTATTTCCTTGGTGCTGCTGGCCATCATCATGATTATAGGCATTCGCTCTAGCAGTATTATTGTCGCTATCTTTGCCATGCTGGTTATCGGCGTCAGCCTGACCTTAGGTTTTGCAACGCTGGCAGTTGGCAGTTTCAATACGCTGTCAATGGTTTTCGTGGTGATGTTCTTCGGTTTGGGCGTCGATTTTGCTGTGCACTTTTCGCTTCGATTTCAAGTTGGCTTACAGCATCAACCCATTGCAACTTCACTTTTAACAACCACAAAAGATCTTCTCCCCGCCTTGGTACTGTGCACCGCGACTTCAATGCTGGCGTTTCTGTCATTTGTGCCAACCGCATATCTCGGCCTGGCAGAACTTGGCATCATCTCCGCAGGTGGAATGGTCATCGCCTTGTTTCTTACCATGACACTGTTACCGGCCTGGTTTACGCTATGGCAGCCCACTGGCACTAGCACCCAACCGCGCGGTAATTTGTTTCCGCAGATGAAAATCACATGGCTCGCCTATACGGTAATACCGCTTGGTCTAGTGGCGGCTCTAATCGCCAAGGACCTGACATTTGATTATAATGTGCTGGCCATGCAGGACGAAAATTCCGAAGCAACCCAAACCCTGCTTAAGCTCCAGGAAGCCAGCCTGGTAACGGATTACAGCATTTCAGTCATAGCTGATACAGGCGCTGCCGCTGACCGACTCAAGCATGAACTGACCCAACTATCCCTGGTTGGCGACGTCACCACCCCCTTGGATTTTCTGCCTTCTGAACAATTGAAAAAACAGGCCTTGCTCCAGGAAACAGCCGATCTGTATGCGACCATCGAGACCGTATTTCCCGGTGAAACCGATGAACTGCTCGAACCTGCTATCGCTTATTTTAGATCCTCATTAAACCGAGTTGATGCTGAAACACGATCTCAATATGAACCTCTACTGCTTGCACTCGACGCGATTGCTGAAAACCCCAGGTCTCACGCCAGTATTAATGAAAACCTCTACCACCAAGTGCAAACCAGCCTGAAAAAACTCAAGCAAATGCTGACCGCCCAGCCTTTTACACTTGAGGATATACCTGCAGCCTTCAAACGACGGCTTATCACTGACCAAAATCAATACCTGATCTCGGTTCAACCCAAACATAAACTAAATTCCCGAATCGAAACTGATCGCTTTATCGAGCAGGTATCAACGGTAGCCCCGAACGCGGCTGGGCGCACACTAGTTGAGTGGGGCATAGGTGATGTGGTAGTAAAGGCTTTTCAAAAAGCCGCTGCATTGACCTGTCTCGGAGTCTTAATATTACTGATTGCCTATTTTCGCAGCTTCATTTATGCCCTTGTAGTACTGATACCCATCGCCCTGAGTGTGTTATTTACCCTCGCAATCTGCCAGTTATCCGGGCTGACACTCAATATGGCTAATATTCTGATCATTCCGCTTATCATTGGTCTCGGTGTGGATGCGGGTATCCACGTAGTTCACCGGCACAAGCAGAGCAACGCTGAGGATGACTCTCCAATGCACGGTTACAGTACTTCCAAGGCCGTTTTGATTAGTGCTCTAACTACTATTGGCACATTTTTTTCACTTTCCTTCAGCTTGCACAAGGGTGCCGCATCAATCGGCCTTCTATTGACCATCGCAATTTCAATTATGTTGCTCGTGACGTTTACCATCTTGCCCGCTTTACTCAACCATCTAAGGGATATCAGTAACAGGCGCAAAGGAAACGCTATTGCAGAACTGTGAAATAAACCAATGGCTATACCCTCGCCTTACCAAGCAGCGACCCTTGACCTCATATCCTGGGGTTCGTTTTCCGCTTGGCGTTGCCGGTTAGCCTGTGCCATCATTTCGATTCGTTGACAAGGACTCATTTCATGAAAGTGATCACTAGCATCCCAAGTGAAGCACTCAATAAAATAGCCGGTGTTGTTGAAACGCTCGATTTAGCGGGGTTTTCAGGTATATCAACCCAGGAAAATCGACATAATCCGTTCCTGCCCCTGGCGATTGCAGCGACCCACAGCAGCAAACTTGAACTCAGAACCAGCGTAGCCATCGCCTTCGCACGCAGTCCCATGGTATCTGCTGGGCTGGCATGGGACCTTCAGGCAGCTTCTTCTGGACGATTTACCCTGGGTCTAGGAAGCCAGGTCAAAGGTCATAATGTTAGACGATTCGGGGTGCCCTGGAGCCCACCAGCGCCAAGACTGAGAGAATATGTACAGGCTGTAAGAGCTATCTGGGACTGCTGGCATACTGGAACACAGCTAGATTACCAAGGCGAACACTATCAGCTATCGCTGATGACCCCGAACTTTACCCCTGAGCCACTCGAGGGTAGCTTACCTAAAATCCAGATAGCAGCAGTTGGCCCCGCCATGATGAAAGTCGCAGCGGAACAATGCGATGGTGTCATGCTGCACGCCTTCTGCTCTGCGCGATACCTCAAGACCCGAATTATGCCTCGACTCAGTCAGGGCCTGGATCAAGCAAACCGCAACCGGGAGAACTTTGAAATTTCCGGCGGTGGATTTGTCATCAC
>JABIZD010000201.1 GCA_018666555.1 Gammaproteobacteria bacterium | reverse complement strand
CCATGGTGGATTCAGTACTACTCCTGGTGGATGCGGTCGAGGGGCCCATGCCGCAGACTCGTTTCGTTACCCGTAAGGCTTTTGAAAGCGGCCTGAATCCGATATTGATGGTGAATAAAATAGATCGTCAAGGTGCTCGGCCGGATTGGGTTGTTGATGAAGTGTTTGAACTGTTTGATCAACTAGGTGCCACAGAAGAACAACTGGATTTTCCCGTTATTTTCGGCTCAGCTATACAGGGCAGTTCTGGTCCTTCTGCAGACGAAGTTGAAGGCAATTTAGACTATCTACTCAAAATTCTGACTGAAAAAGTTCCTGCGCCAGTGGTGGCTATAGATGGCCCACTGCAGATGCAGATCAGTGCGCTCGATTTTAACAATTACGTTGGCGTTATAGGATTGGGCCGAGTCACCAGAGGGACTGTTACTAAGGGTGCTTCGGTCATTGTCGTGAGTGCTGATGGGCGTACTCGAAAAGCAAAAATACTGCAGATAATGGGATTCTCTGGTTTACATCGAGTTCCAATTGAGCAGGCAAAAGCGGGTGATATCGTTTGTATAACCGGTATCGATGGTTTAAAAATTTCCGATACTATCTGCGCCGTTGATAGTCCGGAGAGCCTGCCTGCCTTACAGGTGGACGAGCCCACTATATCAATGACCTTCCAGGTAAATAATTCTCCCTTTGCAGGTAGGGAAGGTAAATTTGTTACCAGTAGAAATCTGAAAGACCGTTTAGAATTGGAGTTATTGTATAACGTTGCTCTGCAGGTAAGGCCGGGCGATTCAGCCGATAAGTTTATTGTTTCCGGTAGAGGCGAATTGCATCTGGCAATACTGATAGAAACCATGCGTCGAGAAGGTTATGAGCTCGGTGTGTCAAGACCTGAGGTCATCTTAAAGGAAGTGGACGGCGCAATACTCGAACCCTATGAGACCTTGATGATTGATGTCGAGCAGGTAAACCAGGGCGCCATTATGGAGGCGATTGGTATCCGTAAAGGATCGCTCACTAATATGGTGCCTGATTCCAAGGGTAGGGTGCGATTGGAATTTCTAATTCCGACCAGAGGTTTGATAGGCTTTCGGTCCGAGTTTATGACCCTGACTTCCGGTACCGGCATCATGAGTAGTGTATTTGCCCATTACGACAAGCGCCTGGCAGATGAGTTTAATCAGCGCCGCAACGGTGTTTTGATCTCTATGGCGAGTGGTAAGAGCCTGGGCTTTGCATTGTTTAACCTGCAGTCCAGGGGTAGGCTGTTCATTGATCCCAATCAAGAAATTTATGAGGGTATGATCGTAGGTATTCATGCTAGAGGAAATGACTTACCCGTCAATCCGCTTAAAGGTAAGCAGCTAACCAATGTGCGTGCATCGGGCACCGATGAAGCAATAGTGCTGACGGTACCCATCCGGCATAGTCTTGAGCAGGCCGTCGAATTTATTGATGATGATGAATTAGTTGAGGTAACACCCAGTTCCATCAGGATTAGAAAAAAATTATTGACCGAAAACGAACGAAAGCGATTTTATCGAAGTAGAGCGGTGTAAATTTTAATGTTGCCCTTATACCCAGAATTAAAACCTTATGCCCGTCACCGCATCAAGGTGAGCGACGTCCATGAACTGTATGTAGACGAAAGCGGTAACAAAGAGGGTATTCCTGTTTTATTCGTTCATCCGGGACCGGGTTCGGGATGCGAATTCGATAGTCGGCGTTTTTTCAGCCCAGATAAATACCGGATCATCCTTTTCGATCAAAGGGGCGCGGGACGTTCACTACCGGCAGGTGAGATTTCAGCCAATAAACCCAAATATCTGCTTGCTGATATGGAGCAGATAAGAACAGAGCTAGGTATCGACAAGTGGGTTTTGTTTGGCGGGGGATGGGGTTCAACCCTGGCTTTGCTGTATGCCGAAGCCTTTCCAGAAAGCGTCCTCAGTTTGGTTCTGCGAGGCATATTCCTTGCCAGGCAGAAGGATATAGATTGGATTTACCAGGTGGGTACTAACCGATTCTGTCCTGACCATTGGGAAGATTTTATTGCGCCCCTGGCGGCTTCTGATCACGACCAGGTTTGCGAGGCATTCCAGGCGCTCATGCTGGGTGATAACGAATTGGCGAGAATGTCTGCAGCCAAGGCTTGGTCTGTTTGGGAGGCCCAATGCGCAACGCTGCACCCAAATCAGCGCTTAATCAAACATTATTCTAATCCGCATCGATCAATGGCGCGCTGCAACATTGGCTCCTATTATTATTCTAATGGCTGTTTCCTTGAGGAAAACCAGATATTGCGAGATGCACCCAAGTTGAAAGAGGTACCTGGCATCATAGTCCATGGTCGTTTTGACTTGCTTAGTCCTTTTGAAAATGCTCATTTGCTGCATCAGGCCTGGCCAGAAAGCCAGCTTTATATCGTTCGCGAAGCAGGTCATTCTGCTACTGAGCCGGCGCTGATTGATGCCCTAATCAGAGCGACTCGTACCATTGCGAATCGTTATGAGAGAGAGTTCGAGGTATAGATATGAAGGCACTGATTCAGCGGGTGAGTCATGCTTCAGTTAAGGTAGACCAGACCACGGTGGCTAGTATTGGTAAAGGCATTCTGATATTTCTGGGTATTGAAAAAGCTGACCAGCAAACAGTGTCTACCAGATTACTTCACAAGGTACTCAATTACAGAGTGTTCCCAGATGACAGCGGCCATATGAACCTGAGTTTACTGGATGCAGCTGGGGAATTGCTGGTGGTATCTCAATTTACGCTGGCTGCCAGTACAGGCAAAGGCTTGAGGCCGTCGTTTTCCAGTGCTATGCAACCGACTGAAGCAGTTTTGCTTTATGAACACTTTATTGACCAGGCCAGAGCCCATTGTAAAGTCAGTAGCGGCCTATTTGGAGCTGATATGCAAGTCGACTTATGCAATGATGGTCCAGTGACGTTTTTATTGTCTGCATAATCTGGAAGGACAGAGTAGCTTTGACAAGGTCAGGAAGGGCTAATCGTTGACCTGAATGGGTTGGTTTTAGAATAACCAAGCACTAGCTTGATCTTTCAGCATCGGCGTCCTGATTGATAAACCGACCAAAGAAAATCCCCAGCTCGAATAACAGCCACATGGGCACCGCCAGCAAAATTTGTGAAATGACATCGGGCGGTGTCAATAACATACCTAATATAAAGCATCCTACTATTACGTAAGCTCTTTTACTTTTGAGGCTGTCGACCGTGGTGGCGCCAGTCCAGAGCAGGAGTAGGGTTGCAATAGGAATTTCGAAAGCTAACCCAAAAGCGAAGAATAGTTTCAAAACGAAGTCGAGGTATTTGTTGATGTCGGTCATGATGGTGACACCGGCGGGTGCGATACTGGTGAAAAAGCCAAATACCAGGGGGAATACGACGTAATAGGCAAACGCCATTCCTGAATAAAACAAAATGATGCTGGAAACCAGCAGAGGCAGGGCGATTTTTTTTTCGTTTGAATAAAGTCCGGGCGCTACGAAGGCCCAGCATTGGTGCAGAATAACGGGTATAGCGAGGAAGATAGCCAGCACCAGGGCTAGTTTAAAAGGGGTCAAAAAGGGTGAGGCGACCTCGGTCGCTATCATTGATGATCCCTCCGGAAGGTATGCTCGCAGGGGTTCGGAAACATAACCATAAATTGGGTTGGCAAAATAGAACAGGGGTAGGAAGACGATCAATATCGCCAGCAGGCTTTTCAGGATACGGCTGCGCAGCTCAATCAGGTGTTCTACCAGAGGTTGCCCTTGACCGACCGGGTCTGATTCGTCCTCACTACTGGTTTGTTGATCGGTCATGGTTATCTTGAACTGTGTCTGCTGGGTTAGTTGAGGCTGGGATAGGCTCGGCAGTCGCCTCCGAAATTAGATTGTTAACGTCGGCTCGGGTCTGCTCAATGGCTTGACGGGATTGGTTTATCTCTTTTAGTACACTTTCATTATGTAATTGCTGTTTGATCTCATCCGCGCCGATTTCTTTTTCTATTTCAGAACGAAGATCATTGAAACTGCGCTTAAACCGCCCAAACCAAAGTGCCAGAGACCTGATCGTCTCTGGAAGCTTGTCTGGGCCGATAACCAGTAAAGAGATCACGGCTATGGCAATTAACTCTGGGAAACCAACGTCGAACATCGATTAGGAGCTACCTTCATTCCCAGTGCTTCGAGGGGCTTCGGCTTCGGCGGCCTCGGTGGTCTCTGGTTTTGGCTCTTCGCTGACGGCACTTCTAAAACCTTTTATCGCAGAGCCGAGGTCGTTACCCAGAGAACTGAGTTTTTTACTTCCAAACATAAGCAGGACGATCACCAGAATAATGATTAATTCTGTAATTCCAAATGACATAGTATTACTCCTTACTGTATCTCAAACGTTTTTCCTCCAACCCGGAGGTTCCTTGGCGGCTTGTTAATTCTTGGCTTATCAGTCCGGGGTTCACTCCGAGATGATCCAGTAAAACCAGTAAGTGAAACCAAAGGTCCGCCATTTCTTTAGTTAACTCTCGCGGTTCTGTTTCGTCATTATGCTCTTTTGCCGCGATGATGACTTCAACTGCTTCTTCTCCAACCTTCTCCAATATTTTATTAAGACCTGCCCTATTGAGGCTAGCGACGTAGGAGTCATCGGCATTGGCCTTACGGCGGCTACTAATAGTGGCAAATAATTCATCTAAACTGTCATTCACCTTTATAGATCTCCGCTGGGTCTTTCAAGACTGATTCGACATCCTGCCAACTCCCGTTTATGAGTTTACGGAAAAAACAACTTCTTCTTCCCGTGTGGCAGGCAATTCCACCGATCTGTTCGACGCTTAATATTAGCACATCACCGTCACAGTCCAGATAAATTCCATCAATCTGCTGGTAGTGTCCAGAACTTTCGCCCTTTCGCCAGAGCATTTGTCTGGACCTGGACCAATAGACTGCTTGCCCAGTGCTAATGGTTTCAGAGACTGCTTCTCGGTTCATCCAGGCGAGCATCAATATTTTTCCGCTGCTTTTGTCCTGTGCAATTGCCGGAATCAGACCATCGTCATTGAACGTCAGGTCGTTAAAATAGGCGGGTTGGTATAAATTTGGTTTCATGGTCGACGGATTAGCAGATAGAGGGCTATTGTACCCAGAATAATGGTCCCTAGCAGTAGTCCATCCTCTGGCTTTAAGTCCAGCTGAGGTACTAAAGCAAATCCGATAGCCAGACCTAGCCCTGCCAGGGCCAGATATTTGGTTGCCCTTGGTTTTTCTAAACGCTGTAAATCAGACTTAAGTGTGGTCAGCAGCCTAGCTTGCTGACGCTGGCTCAGGGAGATTTGTTTTATTTCTCTGGCAGCAAATAACAGGTTTCTGGGTAAGTCGGGTAATTCCGCCAGAGCAGCAGGGGCTAAATTTTTCATTTCCTGTATAAAGTAAGCAAAGCCGGTCTGTTTTCGCATCCATTGTGTCATAAAGGGAGCGGCTGTTTCCCACAAGTCAAGATCTTCATAGACCTGGCGACCAATGCCTTCGATATTGAGGAGTGTTTTCTGCAGCAAGACGAGCTGAGGTTGGACCACCATATCAAACTGCCGAGCGGTATTGAAAAGCTCTAACAAAAGCCCTGCAAACTGGATCTCGCGCATGGGCTTGCCAAAAATAGGGCTGCACACTTCGCGTATGACCTGCTCAAAAGCGTCTATGTCGGTATCAGCAGGAACCCAGCCACTTTCGATATGAGCCAGGGCAACAGCTCTGTAGTCTGCATTAAAAAAAGCCAGCAGGTTTCTTGCCAGGTATTTTTGATCGGCAGTATCAAGGACTCCAATGATGGCGCAATCCAGGGCGATGTAGGTGGGGTTTTCCGGATCTGATGCATCGACAAGTACATTGCCCGGATGCATATCGGCATGGAAGAAATTATCCTCAAAAACCTGAGTGAAAAAAATCTCAACACCCAGGTGTGCTAGTTTGCGGAGATTGACCTGCCTTTCCTTGAGGGCATGAAGATCGGTGACCACGATGCCATTGACTTTTTCCATGACCAGAATATTGCTGTTGCTGAATTGTGGGTAAACGAGGGGAACATAGAGTTTACCGCTGCCTTGCCAGTTCTGCCTTAGCTTTTCGGTGTTGTCGCTTTCCAGTTGCAGGTTCAGTTCAGATAGAATTGTGTGATGGTAATCTTCAACGATCTCCGGCAACCTGAGTCTGTCCAGAGTTGGCCAAAACCGCGTTAACAAGCCAGCAATGCGGGTGAGCAGATGCAGGTCTCTTTCAATGGTGGACTTAATGCCTGGTCGAATGACCTTGATTACAACCTGTTCTCCTGAGACCAGCTGACCGGCGTGCACCTGCGCGACAGAAGCCGAGGCCAGTGGTTCATGGTCAAGCCGAGAAAATACTTCAGGGATTGGTTGGCCAAGATTGGCTTCTATGATTTCCAGAGACTGGCTTGAGGGAAAGGGCGGCACTCGATCCTGCAGAGCCTCGAGTTCTTCAGCCAGGGCAGGCGATAGAATATCCTTACGAGTGGATAATAGTTGGCCAAACTTGACGAATATAGGTCCTAGGGAGACCAACGCTTGGCGTAGCGCCGCATCTTTGCAAGACTGTTTAGAAGGCAGAAGTTTTAGCGGGAATAAAACTACATGCAGCCACCAGGGTGCTTGATGGAAATCGGTGAGTTGCCGGTCAAGCCGATACCGGCAGAAAACAAAGCAGATTTTCAGGGCCCTAAGGTTAACCATGCTCAGTTATCTCTTTGTATCGGCGACGCAGTTGTGTCGGTATTCGTACCCTGGTGAATGGCGACGACACCGCCGGCGACGTTTTCGTAAGACACGTTGCTAAAACCTGCTGTGCGCATCATATCTGCGAAGCTTTCCTGGTCAGGATGCATCTTGATTGACTCGATCAGATATTGGTAAGGCTGGCTGTCGCCGGTAATCCATTCTCCGACTTTCGGCCATAATCCAGAGAAGGCTTTGTAAGCAGGTTGCAGTGCCGGCAGGGTCAGTTTGGAAAATTCCAGGATGATGAGTTTGCCACCATATTTTAGGGTCCGCCGGATTTCTGCTAGAGCCCGGGCTTTATCGGTTACATTGCGGATGCCAAAGGCTAATGTGACAGCATCAAAATACTGCTCAGGGAAAGGCAGACTTTCGGCATCGCCAAGCACAAATTGGACATTGCTCAGTATGCCTTTGTCATATAAACGATCCCTGCCTGCGTCAAGCATCGCCTCATTAATGTCGCATAGAATAACCTGGCCTTGGGGGCCGACCTTTTTTGCAAGTAACTCGGTTAGATCACCGGTGCCTCCAGCAAGGTCCATGATTTGGTGACCTGGCCGAGCCCGGGTCAACTCGACCGTCATCCTTTTAATAAGTCGATGCGTACCCAAAGACATCAGGTCGTTCATCAGGTCGTATTGCTTGGCAACGGATTGGAATACTTTGGCTACATGGTCAGCTTTTTCACTTTTAGGTACTGACTTGAAACCGAAATGGGTTTTGTCCTTATCCATTGCTCACACTATAGGGTTGATGGTATTTGGTTATTGTACACCTGAAAAGCGCTTTAGGGACTTAGTTGAGGGCGATGAACTGGGGATCTCTTGACTTACCCGAAATAGAAAGGCGCACCAGGTAATCTTGCCAGTTGGCCTGCTCATCTTCACCCAGTCGATGCAGATAATCCCAGCTGTAAATACCGGTATCATGGCCATCAGAAAAAGATATTCTTATGGCGTAGTGTCCTTGCGGAAGGATATCTTTAAAAGTGACCAGGCGTTTCCCGAATTGTAGAACCTCTTGCCCGGGTGCATGGCCCTGCACTTCGGCGGAAGGCGAGAAAACCCGGAGATACTCGGCACTTAGCTCGAAAACATGCTCCTGATAGATCAGTTCCAGGATGGCTGATTTTTTATGAACCTTTATTTCGATCGGACGCATTTTTTGGCTCAAAGAATATAGCGGCTTAAATCCTCGTCGGCGGCAAGGTCCTCGAGGTGGTTATTAACATAGTCAGCATCTATGGTGATAGTATGGTTGTGAACCTCGGCTGGACTGTCTTCCCCTGCGGAAAAAGATAGATCTTCCAGTAACTTCTCCATTACAGTATGTAGCCTTCTTGCGCCTATATTTTCTGTAGCTTCATTTACCTGCCAGGCAATCTCAGCTATCCGTTTTAACCCCTCATCGGCAAATTGGATGTCGATACCTTCGGTTCCCAGCAGACTCTGATACTGTTCGGTTAAAGAAAAATCAGGTTCGGTTAGTATCCTCATAAAATCATCGACCGATAACGTTGATAGTTCAACTCGGATCGGTAATCTGCCCTGGAATTCTGGGATCAGGTCGGAGGGCTTACTTAAGTGAAAGGCGCCGGAAGCGATGAAAAGAATATGGTCGGTTTTTATCATACCGTGTTTAGTGGTGACGTGGCTGCCCTCTATTAAAGGTAATAGGTCTCGCTGCACACCCTCTCTTGACACATCGGCACCGCCATAGTCTGACTTTTTGGCAATTTTGTCGACCTCATCAATGAACACAATACCGGTCTGTTCTACGGCATTAACAGTTTTCAATTTCAAGTCTTCATCATCGATGAGTTTGGCCGCCTCTTCACTGGTTAATATTTTCAGAGCATCTTTAACTGTAAGGCGTTTTGCCTTGCTTTTCCCGGGTGACAGGTTAGAAAACATATTTTGTAGCTGATTGGTCATATCCTCCATCCCTGGTGGAGCCATTATCTCTATTCCTACCGGGTTAGCCTGGATTTCGATATCAATTTCCCGGTCGTCTAATTCTCCTTCTCGTAATTTTTTTCGGAAAAGCTGACGTGTACTATTATTCTTTTCTTCGGTATTTTGTTCGCCCCGGGCAGCGGGTAATAAGGTATCGAGTATTCTATCCTCGGCTGCATCCGCGGCACGCGGTTGTGATTGAGAGATGATGTCTTCGCGTAGCATTTTATAAGCAGCCTCGGTGAGGTCGCGAATAATCGACTCCACATCTCTGCCAACATAGCCTACTTCGGTAAATTTAGTCGCTTCTACTTTTATAAAGGGTGCGTTAGCCAGTTTGGCAAGGCGTCGGGCAATTTCCGTCTTGCCCACACCGGTAGGTCCGATCATCAGGATATTTTTGGGTGAGATTTCCTGCATCATCTCCGCGGAAAGTTGCTGTCTGCGCCAACGGTTACGTAGCGCAATTGCCACAGCGCGTTTGGCATCGTCCTGGCCGATGATGTGTTTATTCAGGTCGTGGACAATTTCTCTTGGCGTCATGCTAGTCATGGCATTATCACTTCTTTCTAAGTACTGGAAATGGATTCGATGGTCAGGCTGGTGTTGGTATAAATACAAATCTCTGACGCGATAGTCAGGCTTTGCTTAACTACTTCTTCTGCGGAGAGGTCGGTGTGAGCTACCATGGCTAGAGCAGCTGCTTTAGCGTATTGGCCACCTGAGCCGATGGCCATGATACCATCACTGGGTTCGACCACGTCACCGGTTCCGGTAATCATAAGAGAATCTTTCTCGTCAGCGACTAACAGCAGTGCCTCGAGGCGGCGTAGGGCCCGGCCACTGCGCCAATCCTTAGCAAGCTCTACCGCGGCTCGAACCAGATTGCCCTGATGCTGTTCGAGCTGGGATTCAAAGCGCTCAAACAAGGTAAACGCATCTGCAGTACCACCAGCGAAGCCAGCAATAACTTTATTTTCAAATAGTCGGCGGACCTTCCGGGCGTTGCCTTTTAAAACGGTGTCGCCCTGGGTTACCTGGCCATCTCCGCCAATCACCACCGATTTGCCTCGGCGGACTGATAATATCGTTGTGCCTTCAAACTGTTCCACAGTAAATTCACCTTGCTGGATAACTAGAGATTTGGGGACAACCGAGACTTATTTCAAGGTTTAGTGCGCATGGGCATCGCTTCGAATTGATTACCAGCCAGTAAATCCTGGGCTTTACTGAGTGACTGTCGATCAGTAAAGGGTCCAACCATAACGCGGTGCCAGTTGATTCCGTTGATCTCTATTGATTGAATAAAGACATCCAATCCCAGCAGGAGGATCTCTGCCCGCCTTTCATCGGCATCTCGAGTGGATTTGAAAGAGCCCGTTTGCAGTAGAAAGCTGAATTCCTCTGTTTCTGGACTGGGCTGTTCATAACCACTGATAGTTTTCACTTCATCAATTGGGAACAGATCCTGGAAAGTAAAATCAAGTTTTTCTTTTGATTCCTGTTCGGTTTCAGGCGCAGGCTGTAACGGGTCGCGCTGGGTCATTAGCGAGGCGTCTCCGGATTGCCAGGTGTAGAGTAGGTAGGTGGTTAAGGTGCCCGCGATGAAGCCGATTATAAAGGTCAGGACTTTGCCTTGGGATCTTGCCAAAGCTATTTTCTGGTTGTGGGTCTTTGCAAAGTCTCGGGTCATTGCGTGATTCTAATGGATGCGAGGGAATTTGCGTAGCATAAAGCGGACTTAATATAGTTCATAGAGCTGACTTGATAAAGGTCCTGGGGTTCAGCCAATGCAGATCCTAACGATCAGTCAATGCAGATTCTAAGGATCCGTTAATATAAGTCATAAGGATCCACGTCCAGACTCCAGCGGACGCTGCGGGTTTTGATTGTTTCGGTGATGTCAATAATCTGAAGCATGGCGCGGTGCAGTTCTGCGCGGTTATCACTGACGACAAGAAGCTGTGCCCGATAGTAACCCAGGCGTTTTTCCATAGCTGGCAGTACCGGCCCGAGTATTTCAGCCTGGGTGATACTGGCCGCGGTTTTACGTACCTGGTCAAGATACTCTAGCGCCGTATTTCTGTTTTTAGAGTCTGCCCTGATGAGGGCATGAAAAGAGAATGGTGGCAGTTTGTGTTGCTGACGTTGTGCCAGTAGTGTTTTGGAAAATTCAAGATAGCCTTTGCCAATTAGTTGCTTGAGTTCTCGGTGTTGTGGGAAGGCTGTAGGCAGGAAGACTCTACCAGGTCTACTTTCCCTGCCGCTGCGGCCGCCTGCCTGGATGATGAGTTGGCTGATTTTTTCCAGAGAACGAAAGTCCGAGCTCATCAGCCCACTATCGAGCTCAAGGACGATGACCATGGTTACGTGTGAGAAGTGATGACCCTTAGCCAATAACTGGGTTCCGACTAGGATCGCGGGTTTACCCTGATTGATTTGGTCGAGCAGGTCCTGCAGAGCATAGCGAGAATGGGTCGAGTCGCTATCTACCCGAAGTACTGGAAAGTCGGGAAATAGATTGTTCAGAGATTCTTCAATACGTTGGGTTCCTTCGCCGACGGGTACCAGTGATTGTTGCTGGCAATGACCACAAATTTTTGGTTGGTCAGCCTGAAAGCCACAGTGATGGCAGCGAATAACCGCCTGACGCCGGTGGACAGTCAGGCGAGCGTCACAGTCTTCGCAGCGAGCGATCCACTGGCATTCGTTGCAATAGAGGACGGGTGCATAGCCGCGACGGTTGATCATGATAAGCACTTGATTGCCGGCGTTAAGTGTTTTGCCGATAGCCTTAATCAAGGGTTTTTCAAGCAGGCTGCTACTGTTACTCAAACGAGTATCGATTAACTGGTATTTTTCCTTTGCTGCCCCGGTGGCTCTCAGAGGCAGACTGGATAGCTGGTATTTCCCCAGGTTCACATTGTGCAAACTTTCCAGGGAGGGTGTGGCAGAGCCGAGAACCACTGGGACCCGCTCCCGGCGACCTCTTATCACGGCTATATCTCGCGCCGAGTAACGGAAGCCATCCTGCTGCTTGTAGGAAGTATCATGCTCTTCATCGACAATGATCAAACCGGGTCTCAGTAAAGGTGCAAAAACTGAAGACCGCGTTCCTATTATGATAGCGGCAGAGCCGTTGTAGCAGGCTATCCAGTTTGCTGCCCGTTGCTGCTCGGTTAACCCCGAGTGCAAGGTGATAACAGGCACCGTGAAGCGCTGTTCAAATCGTTCCAGGGTTTGCGGAGTCAGAGAAATTTCCGGAACCAGGATGAGCGCTTGTTGGCCGTTGCGTAGCGTTTTTGCAATGAGTTGCAGATACACCTCGGTCTTACCGCTGCCGGTAATACCATGCAGGAGATAAGTGCCTTGATCCTTGACCCTTGAGATGGCCTCCTGCTGATAATGGTTTAAATCCAGGCCTGCCTGTTTAAGTGGTGCGGCCGACTGAGGCAGGGGAGTCCTTTCGTGCCGGGCCAGCAGACCTTTATTGACCAACGGCTGTATCCTGCTGTTGGTGAGGTTGAGTGCTTTTAAATCAGCACTGCTGAGTTCTGAGCGGTTTTTTAATAACTGCCAGATCTTGTTCTGTTCGGGTGCTCTGTGCAGGAGTTGCGTGGCCTGGCTTGGGTCTGTTTCTTTGACCGTTAGAACAGTTACCTGTTTTGATACCTTTAGACCGTTGCGCAATTTTGAAGGCATGGCTGTAAAATAGACTTCGCCAATGGGGTGCAAGTAATAGTTGGCAGCCCAATTACAGATTTCGATTAGGGATGCACTGAAAATTGGTTCGAGATCTATCACCTCCAGAACAGGTTTTATTTTTTCAACTTCGGTTGCCGGTTGTTCACCGCTGCTGAGTATTATGCCAATCAGTTCCCGGTTGCCAAATGGTACCCTGACCCTAATACCCGGGCGTGCGTCGAAATAAGGAGCCCAATATTGGAAACTACGCCTTATTGGCACGGGCACTGCTATATCCAGATATAGTCTTGCTTTATTCATTGTTGTGCTTCATTTATAACTGCACATCTTGCTTCTCGCCAATACTCTGTTATGATTTGCGCCTTCGTAGAAACCGCCCACGTCAGGGGTACATTATGAAAGTTGAAACACATCCACAATATGAAGCAATCAAAGCGACCTGCAGTTGTGGCAATGTCATAGAAACAAGCTCGACTCTCTGTGAAGACATTCATCTAGATGTTTGCTCTCAATGTCATCCGTTTTATACCGGTAAGCAGAAAATGATCGATTCAGCTGGTCGAATTGATCGGTTTAATAAACGCTTCCGCCGCGGATCTTCCAGCAACTAACTTAGCTGTTTTAGTTAGAAAATTTGCTGGTAGGAGCTCTTCTCATCCTCATCTGATTCTGCTGGTTGTAACTCAGGCAGAAATTCTGTGCGGAAAAATTCAAAGATACCATCTGGATCTGTCGAGGAAGTCCTCAGGCCTGAATCAGGATCTATTCGAACCGATACGATTCCGTCAGGCACTTTCACTTCTGGCCCTGATGGACTCGGTAGTGCTTGCTTGGCAAAGTCGATCCAGATAGCGATGGGCGTTGTAGAACCCCATTCTCTGCTGCCGACCGGGCTATTGTCAGAAAACCCCGCCCAAGCGGTTGCAGCCAGGTCCTTGGTATAGCCTGAGAACCATATGTCAGCATCATTAGTGGTACCAGTCTTGCCCATGATGTCGTCTCTTTTTAGTTCTCTGAACACCTTCGAGCCGGTACCTCGTTTAATGGTATCAGCCAGAATACTGTTCATGATGTAGGCAACTCTGGGTTCGACTACCTGCTCTGCAGGGTTCGGATACTCGCAAGGTCGAGAACATACAGCTTTGGGTACAGCAGCAAATATCTGTTCATTTTTGAGCGATTGAATTGATGAAATCAGGTGCGTTTGAACTGATGCTCCACCGTTAGCTAAGATACTGTAACCTGTGACCACCTCTTCAGGCGTTAGAGAAATGGTTCCTCCACCGAAAGCGAGTTGCACATTTTTTGGGAAATCCGTGGTGTCAAAGCCGAATCTG
Organism: Gammaproteobacteria bacterium; assembly: GCA_018666555.1. Taxonomy (GTDB): domain Bacteria; phylum Pseudomonadota; class Gammaproteobacteria; order Pseudomonadales; family Azotimanducaceae; genus UBA9926. Next base: position 6,637 of record JABIZD010000201.1, on the reverse strand, counting down.
GATACGTAATCGACAATTTTCTCTGGGCCATAATCTAGAATAATGCGCAGTGACACTAGATTAATGGATCTGAATAACGCTTCCCTTACCCGGATATTGCCACGAAAACTGTTTCCTGAATTACGCGGGCGATAGGTTTCTTCAAGCTCGCCGCCAGGCAATACCACAGGCGCATCGTTATAAATGGTTGCCGCTGTCAGGCCCGATTCCATCGCACCGGCATAAAAAAATGGCTTGAAGTTGGAACCAGGTTGACGTTTCGCCTGAGTTGCATGATTAAATTGATTTAACCTGAAATCATAACCTCCCACGAGTGCTCTTATGGCGCCATTTTCGGGATCAGAAGCAATGAAAGCACCCTGAATGGCAGGCACCTGACCCAGCGCCCACTCGCCTTTGTTTATTGACTCAATTCTGACCAGGTCGCCTACCTGAACAATATCTGCCGGGGTTTTCGGCTGCCTGCCTCGGGCATTGACATTGATATAGGGTCGCGCCCAACGCATGCCCGACCATTCCAGTGTCACCTGGCTTCCATCCTTGGTGAGTAAATCGACCGAATTTTCGGATAATTTAACGACGATAGCGGGGTGCTGATTACCTATTAAGTCCGTCTCTGCCAACCTGGACATCCAAGTAGCTGGGTAGCCGGCAAGCGGGTTTGCCAGATAATCTTGAGTTCCGCGTACTTTTCGTACTTCTACGCCTCGGTAACCATGTCTTCGATCATATTTGTTGAGTTGACCGATGAGCGCATTTTCCGCCGCCATTTGCATCTGGCTATCAATGGTTGTGTTAACGATTAAACCAGAGCTGTAGGCAGACCGTCCATACCGATTGAGGATTTCTGAGCGGACAATTTCAGCGACATAGAGTGCTGGAAGGGCTATTTTACGGTCGTGTACCAGGGCCGTGATAGGAGCCTGGACCGCTCTTCGATGTGCTACTTTTTTAATGGATCCCTGTTCCAGCATCCGGTTTAGGATCAGGTTTCGTCTCTCCAGCGCCCTAACCGGTCCATTGATGGGGTTACCCGCTTCGGGCGCTTTGGGGATTCCTGCCAGCATGGCTAGTTGCGGCAAGGAAAGTTGGTCCACGTCTTTGCCATAATAGGTATTAGCCGCAGCCTGGATTCCATAAGCATGTTTTCCGAATGGAATGACATTGAGATAAAGCGTGAGGATTTCCTGTTTACTCAGGGCTTGCTCTAATTTTATAGCCAGCAGCATCTCTTTAAATTTTCTGATGAACCTGACCTCTGAAGCACCGGAAATGTTTTTCACCAGCTGCATGGTAATGGTAGAGGCTCCAGTTTTGATTTGGCCCGCATTAATGAGTAGTTGCCAGGTGGCATTGGCGAGCGTTACTAGATCGATTCCGCCATGCTCAAAAAATCGTTTGTCTTCTGTATCAAGGATCGCATTGACAAAGGTGTCTGGAATTTTGTCGTAGGTAATAGGGGTCAGGCGTTCACCATATTCCTGGATCAGGACCTGATCCAGGCTATAAATACGCAGTGGGGCCTTCAGGTTAATATTGGTAAAGGTCTCGATTTCTGGGATTTGCGGGTTGAGGTATAAATACGCGGAGGCCAGGCCCATGCCAAGCAGCGCTGAAAGAGTTAACAGTATCCACAATAGGGTTCGGATTAGCATTGATATAGATTGTTCTAGTTGATGAACAAAGCTGATTTAGTATCCAGCATTGATTCTCTCTGATTCTATTAGAATATCACAGTGGGGGGTAGATTTTGTGCTTGCCGGATTATGACTCTGGCTATTTGTGGAGTATAGTTGGATCGTTAGCGTAATGCGTGATTATGTTAGATTAAATTGAGAAACAGCAAGAAAATCAAGAGAATGCGACGTGTTTAGTTTCCTCAAAAACAAACGAAAAAGTATTTTGGGTTTGGACATTAGCTCGACCTCAATAAAACTGCTGGAACTTAGTAAGAGTGATGCCGGGCTGAGGGTTGAAAGTTACGGGGTGGAGCCTCTTCCCGAGAACGCCGTAGTAGAGAAAAACGTTGCCGCCATCGAGGAGGTAGGACTGGCGGTTCGACGCTTAAGGGAACGCTCAAAAACCAAGATTAAATCGGTGGCAGTGGCGGTAGCCGGTTCAGCGGTGATCACTAAAACAATTGAAATGCCTATTAACCTGTCTGATGCGGAAATAGAAGACCGGTTGTACGAAGATGCCGATCAGTACATTCCTTACCCGCTCGATGAAGTGGCACTGGATTTTCAGGTGCAACGGGCCAGCCCCAAGAATTCTGAGATGGTTGAGGTGCTCATTGCGGCTTGTCGGCGTGAGAATATAGAGGCTCGCGTAGAAGCTCTTGATATGGGAAACCTGACTGCCGAAGTAGTCGATATTGAAGCGTATTGTGTACAGAGATCGTTTGACTTATTGAATCTTCAACTGAATAAAATGACTGATCAGGAACCAAAGCAACAGGTTCTGGGCGTCGTGGATATTGGAGCGACCATGACCACCTTATCAGTGCTGACAGGTTCGGGTGTGCCATATACCAGAGAACAGCTCTTTGGCGGTAAACAGCTGACTGATGAAATTCAGCGGCGCTATGGTATGTCGGTGGCCGAAGCCGGCTATGCTAAAAAATTCGGTGGTTTGCCTGATGACTATGAAGCCGAAGTATTGATGCCATTTAAAGAGGCACTGGTACAACAGGTAATGCGTTCGTTACAGTTTTTTTATTCCGCCACAGCTTATAGTGACGTAGATCACATTATTCTTGCAGGTGGTACAGCATCGCTGGAAGGTCTGGCAGAACTGGTTGAATCCAAGCTTGGTACGCCTTGTACAATTGCCAATCCTTTTGCTGCCATGTCAGTGAATCCTGATGTTGATGAAGCTAGTCTCATGAATGATGCCCCTGCGATGATGATTGCCTGTGGTTTAGCGCTGCGGAGCTTCGATTAATGACTCACCAGGAAGAGGAATTACAGGAACACCGACGTGGCTGATATCAAAATCAACTTGTTGCCCTGGAGGCAAAGAGTACGTGAAGAACAGCAGCGTCAGTTCATTAACATTATTGCTGGTTTGATGGTGCTGGCCGTGCTCTGTCTGGTTTTGCTGTGGCAATACTATGGTAATAGAATTTCGGACCAGGAGGCCCGCAATCGTATATTGACTTCAGAATTATCGGTGCTTGAGAACAAAATTGAGGAAATTCGCTTGCTGCAACTCAAGCGAAAAGAATTACTGGACCGAATGAAAGTTATTCAGGAATTGCAGGGCAATAGACCGGTCATGGTCAGGTTATTCGATGAACTGGCACGGCAGTTGGCAGCCCGGGTTTTCTTTGACGAAGTTCGGATGACAGGAGAAACGATCTTTGTCAGTGGTGTTGCAGAGGACAATAACCGTATTTCCAATCAACTCCGAAATTTCAGTACTTCTGATTGGTTTGTGCATCCTAATGTCACAAAAATTGATGCAGACGACCGTTATGGACCGTTAGCGAGTCGGTTTTCGTTGAGCGTAATGCGTAGCTCTCCGAAGCAAAAAGAGGAAGCTGAGTAATGGCTTTGCAGGATGTTTTACAGTCACTTCGAGACATTGACCTCAGCGATATCGATGTCAATGACTTGGATTTCAGCAGCGCCGGGCAATGGTCAGCGCCAGTCAAGGGTCTTACCTCCCTGTTTGGCTTCTCAATTGTATTGGCCGCCGGGTATTTTTTTCTGATTACAGATATGCAGGCAGAATTTAAGACAGCGAAAAACCAGGAACAAATCTTAAGAGAGTCTTTTGAAATAAAGTATCAGCAAGCCGGGTTGCTGGAGGATTACCGCCAGCAAGCAAAAGAAATGGAAGAAAAATTTGAATCTATTTTGCGGCAACTGCCATCGGATACGGAGATTCCGGGGTTGATTGAGGATATCACTGAGGTTGGGATTAAAAATGGGCTGATTTTTAATCAGATTGACCTGCAGGAAGAAGAGCAACTCGAGTTCTATGTAGAAAAACCCATCAATATAGAGGTTACCGGTGGCTATCATGAATTGGGGGCGTTCGTCAGCGATGTGTCAGACCTCCCAAGGATAGTGACCCTGCATGATTTCGAAATAACGCGCAAAGGCGGGAGCTCATCGGGTGCGGAAAATCGAGGTGGGCTTTTGACTATGAAAATAACAGCTAAGACTTATCGATATAGTGTTGAACGTGAATAGAGTAATTCGATTAAATAGCGGTTGGGTACCAAGGTGGCTTGTTTTCTTTGCCATACTTTTTCTGTCTGCCTGCGGAAGTTCAAGCAATAATAGCGATTTGAGGCAATTTATCAGTGAGGTTTCGGCTAAACCTAGAGGTAACATCCCGGCGATACCTCAGTTTGAAGCTTATGAGCCGTATAAATATGGTGCTGCTAATCAACGTAGTCCATTTGAACCGCCGGTGGTGATTGTAGATCGGGGCCGCAGTAACATAACAACGCAGATTCGGCCGCCGGCTGATCACGTAAAGCAGCCGCTTGAATTGTTTAACATTGCCTCGCTGGTTATGGTCGGTACCCTGGCAAGGAACCAGACCCAGTGGGGTCTGGTACTGGATCAAGAAGGTGTCGTACATCGGGTTCAGGTGGGCGATTACATGGGTACCCAATGGGGAAAGATAAAAGGAATCCGCGAATCAGGCATTGATCTGGAGGAAATTGTCAGTGATGGTGCTGGAGGGTGGTTGCCAAGGGCGCGCAGCATTGAAATGCTGGGTGGTAACTAATGAATAGCATAAGTCGGAGAATGATATGACAGGTGTTTTTTCGAATCAGGCGCCTCGTGGCCTAAACTGCTTTTTGGCGCAGGTTTTCATATTATCCTCGATGCTGGCGAGTGCTTTCAGCTCTGCCGATGTCGCCATGCAAAGTATTGAGTTTTCAACCTTGCCGGGAGACCGTGTTGAAATCCGTATGTATTTTGATGGAACGCCGCCAGAGCCTTCGAGTTATTCTATTGAACAGCCTGCCAGGATCTCATTAGATCTGTTTTCGGTACAGAGCAATCTTGCATCTAAATATCACCCTCTGGGTAATGGTAATGCGAGAAGTGTCACGGTGTTGGAATCCGAAGACCGCACCAGGGTTATCGTTGCATTAAGCGAACTGGTTGGATATCAGACGCAGACGCAGGGCAATTCCCTTTATCTCCTGGTTGGCCGAGACCTGCAGAATGTTAAAGCCAAACAATTGTCTGCAGCCTCCATTGCCAATTCTGCAGCAGGTGGGACAGACGAGGCTCAGGACTTTCATCAACAGCAGATCCTTGATGTCGATTTTCGTAGAGGCGATGCTGGTGAAGGCCGAATCATTGTTAAGCTTTCTGATTCAGGAATTGGCGTCGATGTCACTAATGAGGGCGGTAAAATTAAAGTTACTTTCCCAAATACTAACCTTCCGCAGACGTTGCAGCGAAGGCTGGATGTAGCGGATTTTGCAACACCGGTGAAAATTGTAGATGCTTTGCGAGAAGGCGATGCAAGTACCTTGACGATCGAGTCGATGGGAGAATATGACTATCTTGCCTACCAGACCGATGAGATGTTTACCTTGGAGGTAAAGCCGCTGGATGCATCTGAGTCTGAAACGATGAGCGAGAAGGCTTTCCTGTATCAAGGAGAGAAGCTGTCTCTGAACTTCCAAGACATCGAGATTCGTTCTGTTCTGCAATTATTAGCTGAGTTTACTGGCCTTAATCTGGTTGCCAGCGATACTGTTGTCGGCAGGATTACCTTAAGGTTGCAAAATGTTCCCTGGGATCAAGCGCTTGATATTGTGATGCGCACAAAGGGCCTGGGTAAGCGCATGGAGGGGAATGTTCTGATAGTCGCTCCGGCGACAGAATTAGCCGCTCGGGCTAAATTAGAGCTGGAGAATCAGCAACAGATATCTGATCTGGCCCCGTTACGGACTGAAATAATCAAGGTCAAATATGCAAATGCCTCTGAACTGCTGAGCCTGTTTACGTCTGAGGGAGGTGGTTCGAATAATCAGGATATGGGTGGCGGCGGAGGTTCTACCCAGGGTGGAGAGGGATCCTCGAGAGGTCTTATTTCCAGCCGTGGCTCGGTGTTTGTTGATGATCGTACGAACTCAATTATCCTGACCGAGACGGCTGAAAAATTAATTCAGTTCAGGGCCTTGTTAGAAAAATTAGATGTTCCTGTGCGGCAAGTGCTTATTGAAGCCAGAATTGTAAAGGCAAGTGATAGCTTTAAGCGTGAAGCTGGGATTAGATGGGGAGCCTATGGAGGTCGGGTCTATGATGACGGCACTCGCCTCCAGTATGGTAATTCTCTGGATACGGTACAGGCTTTCCGGGAAGGTACTGAACCCGACAATAATCTCATTGTCGACTTGGGAACCAGTTCGGGAAGAACCGGTGGGTTTGCGTTTGGCTTGGTCAACGATGATTTCCTGCTTGATCTTGAATTACAGCTTTTTGAAAGTGAAGGCATGGGGGAGACGGTTTCCAGACCAACCATTATCACTTCAGATAAGCATACCGCATCGGTGAATTCGGGAAGTCAGATACCCTATCAGCAAGATACCGGAGGGGGTGCCACAGCGACAAGTTTTATCAGTGCGACAGTTGGCTTGACTGTGACGCCGCAGATT
>JABIZD010000046.1 GCA_018666555.1 Gammaproteobacteria bacterium | reverse complement strand
TGCTATATTTGCCATGGTGTTGAGAATACCCGCCTGAACCATTTGTCGCTCGTACTGGGTGTCCATGGCGGTGGTTAATTTTCCTCGAAGGTCATCCTGGCTGTAGCCTGCCATTAAGAGTTGAATACAGTGATGCAGGAAAGGGTCTTCGTGACCTTGCAGTTTAGCGAATTCCTTTTCAAGGCCAGGCAGTCCATCCTTGGCGCCTACTTTGCCCCAGGCAATGACTTGACTGACCTCCTGGTAAAGTACCTTGTGATTCACCTGTGTTGGAATAATGACCTGGCCAAGTGTCAACAGCGCCTTCCAGACATAGCGACCTTCGTAAGAAATCATAGTCGCTGCCAAGGTACCGCCTAATACCAGCAGTAGACTCGAGGTGCTCCAGAAAATACCGTAGGTATTGGTATTGGCTATGATGGAAAAAACAAAAAGTCCGAAACCAAGAAAGATACCGGCCAGGGTGCTCAGTGAAATCGATTTCATAGGTGACCGCTTTTGTCTGTCACGTTTACTCAGCAGTATAGAGTCGGATAGATAAAGATCAAGGCGTGATATTGCTGGTTTTGGGCAGGCTGGATAGGCCAGGCTAAGTCGCGGCCAGGATATGCAGATTGAGCTACTTAAAAAAGTGGGCCGAAGTTAGTTCCCAGGAGAACAATTTAAACTACCGTTCGATCCCTGGATTCAGGCCGGAATTGAAGTGCCGCTAGCATTATAGGAAACGGGATTTTGAGCAACACCAGGAAATATTTCCCTGAATAAACTTAGCATGTTCATGGTTGACCGCCTGTCAGCAGTTTCATGGAGTTTACCGGGAGGTCCCAGGCTGGGAGGTAAAGCGAAGCCATGGGGTGTTTTTGCATGATGATGGAAATTCCAATCAACACCGGCAAGATCCATTTCTTCAAAAAAACGCTGTTGACTTGCATCAGACACCAGGTGGTCGTCTGCGCCGTTTTCTATCAGCACTACAGCCTTGGTGTTGTACTTGTTTGGGTGCGGCTTCAGTTTAGGTCGAACGGCCCCAAAGACCGCGGGGTTTGGATCCTCACCAGTCTGCAGAAGGCCGTGGAATGAAACAATGCCGCCGACATTCAGTCCGCCTCGGACGCATTCAATTGCTGCCATCCCGCCGAAGCAGTAACCTATAACTGCAGGACTGTATTGACTGTCGACAGTGGGGTGGTCGAGGCCTACGTCGAGCCAAGCCTGTAGTTGAGCCCGGAAAAACTCATGATCATGGTCTAGTGCGACCATTGCCTGGAAACATTTCTTTTGAAAACTTTCTATGTCTTCAGGGCTGTTCGGCCAAATGCGTTCACTTTCCAGGACATCATTACCATACATGTCGATAGCCAGGCCCACATACCCTAATCTCGCCAGGTATTCGGCAACATGGATATCGAAAAATTTCAAACCCTGGTAATTATGGATAACCAAGACTAATGGCCGAGGCCCGATAGACTCAGGTGGCGCAACCAGATAGCCGAGGTGATCGTTACCGCGGAAATGGAATTCAACCTCCGATCTTCGCAGAGTAGTTTCGGGCCAGAAGTCAGGACTTGGATTCATGAGGGCTATCTCAGCGGTTGACTGTAAAGAACCATAATCCATTGAAAAGTCCACTGCGTCAATGAGTTGCTTTGACTGGTGTCATAGCGCTGGATCAGGTTGCCCGGTTTTGATGCGTTCGCCCCTGCAGGCCAGGTTCATGCTATGGTTTATTGAAGATCAAGTCAGGGGTTTAGAATGCAGATTGTGATTGCGACTATGAGTCATGAAACTAATACATTTTCGCCAGTAGTGACCGATCTCGCGCGATTCTCCTCGGGGCAGGCATCGCCACCCTCTGGCGTAGAGGCGGAATCAAGGTATCAGGGTACGGCCAGTTGCGTTGGCGGATTTCTACGAGCAGCTGAAGAAATCGGTGCTTCGGTGAGTTTGCCTATTGTCGCCGCCGCACCACCGTCAGGCCCCGTTGAAGATATCGCCTTTGAGTATATCTGCAATGCAATCGTAGCCGCAGCAGCAGAGGGACCCGATGCGATGTTACTAGATCTACACGGAGCCATGGTAACTCGGTCATTTGAAGATGGTGAAGGAGAACTATTGAGGCGGATCCGAGTCGTCGCCCCGGAACTGCCAATTGCGGTGGCCCTGGATATGCACGCTAACCTTTATCCGGCTATGGTTGCCCATGCATCGGTTATAGCGGGTTATCAGACGTATCCCCATATTGATATGGATGAGACTGCCTACAAATCCGGGCGTGTGCTATTGCAGGCGCTGGCCTCCGAGATGGAGCCAGTGATGTCTTGGGGAAGCCTGCCCATGCTGCCTCATGTGATGCGCCAGGGGACCGATGATTTTCCGAATAAGGCGCTGCAGCAACGGGTTCGTGAGATGGAATCCCAGGGTGCCTTGATGGTGAGCCTTTTTACCGGCTTTCCTCACGCTGATATTACCAACGCGGGGTTGTCTGTAGTGGTGGTCACCGACGGTGATCAGCTATTGGCGGATCAATTTAGAGATGAATTGTTGAAGATGGCCTGGGATCAGCGTGCTGCCTTTATCTATGATCCTGAGCCACTTGAGGTCTCTGTTGCACGGGCTGTTGAGTTGGCCGACCAGGCAGGGCCAGTGCTGCTGCTGGATCATTATGATAATACAGCCTCGGGCGGGACCATGGATACGACAGAGGTTTTGCGCGAGATTATACAGCAGGGCCTGGAGGATGTAGCGGTATTTGGATTCTATGACCCTCTGGTGGTAGAACAACTGGTGAGTGCCGGTATAGGAGCAGAAGTGAGTATTTTATTAGGCGCGAAACTGCCTATGCCGGCGCTGACTGAACAGAGTCGCCCGCTCCAACTGACAGGAAAAGTCAAGTTGATCTCCGATGGGCAGTTCCCAGCAACGGTGGCTATGTCTAGGGGACTCACCATGAATATGGGTAAAACGGTGGTTTTTTCAACCGGGCATGTGGATATCGTGATTATTTCCAGGCACATAGAACCGTTTGACCCCGGGTGCTTTAAAAGTCTAGGAATTGATCCAGGCAGCCGACGGTACTTGATGTTAAAATCGCGTATACATTACCGAGTGGGTTTTATGCCGATCGTCAAGCATGTGGTCGAGTGTGCTGGTAGAGGGGTGTGTACTTCTGATTATTCGGAATTGACCTTCAGGCATGTTCGTCGTCCGATTTATCCTCTTGACGGGATTAATTCCCTGGCTGGTTTGGAAAACTAGGCTGTCATTGCCAAACCATCGGAGCAGGCCTGACCGCCGTTAGCCTTGTCGTTAAAACCGGGTTGTGTATCCTGGGGTGAGGTTCGTCAAGTGTTTATATCTAATTGTTTTTACCGTTCATGATGGCTATTGCGTTATTTGGGGCAGGCAGCTTTGTGGAAACATTAAACGAACATAAGATTGCTGCTTCTTAAACCAGCAACCTTCATGGTGCGTTGATGTTAAAATTTAAGTCCGGCGAGATTCAGGCAAACAACGATTTGATGCTTGTTTTGGCAGCAGCTAATTAAGAGGTTATAAATTTATTTTTTCAGTTCAATTTTCGCAGTTATAAAATGGAAAGATTCGACCATGGTGTTTTCATTGGTATTAGGCTTAGCCTATTTATCATGATTCCAGAGCGGCAAATGCTCCGTAGCGAAATTCAGACATTAAAGGCAGAATACCTAAACTGCCTCAAAGGAGGCAAGCTTCATTGGTGCTTTGCCATTATTGGAAACGCCAGGCCAGGATAGGCTTGATAAGATAGAATAAGGAATCAAGCCTGTTGTTTGGAATGTCCTCGCTGGCATATCATCGCTGAAATAGAGATTCAGTTCGAGACAGTGGTACGGCTAGGATGGAGCACGGGTTGAGGGTGGTTGGAATTTAGTTGAAGTTGATTGATGAGAGTTGGCTTTATTTTGATGCGGTAGATTAATGGGTAGGAAATAAGAAATGACGGCAGAAAAGAAACAACTTGATTGGGGCAGCCTTGGCTTTTCCTACATTAAAACGGACTATCGTTTTCGTGCACGATGGAGTGAGGGCCATTGGCAGCCAGGAGAGTTGGTTGATTCAGAGATCATGGAGGTGCACGAAGGATCGCCAGTCCTTCATTATGCTCAGGCATGCTTTGAAGGATTAAAAGCGCAGACTAGCCCAGATGGCAGAATATTATTGTTTCGACCCGAGTTGAACTGCCAACGTATGGCTCAGACCGCTGAGCGGTTAGTCATGCCAGAGGTGCCAGAAGCGCTTTTCATGCAAGGCATTACCGAATGTATTCGAGCCAATAAGGCCTGGGTACCTCCGAGTGGCTCCGGGGCTAGTCTTTACGTCAGGCCGTTTCTAATTGGGTTGGGCGAGAACCTGGGATTGCGGCCCGCGCCCGAGTATGAATTCCGGGTATTTGTCGCGCCTGTAGGTCCTTACTATAAAAGTGGTGGGCTGAGCCTGATTAGTTTGGCAGTTACGGATGTAGATAGAGCGGCGCCGAAAGGGACTGGACGTTTTAAAGCAGGCGCTAACTATGCTGGTGGTTTGATGGCAACCCAGTTAGCCAATCAGCTCGGCGCTAACGAAGCGCTGTATCTGGATGCTGGTGAGCGGCGGTTCCTGGAAGAAGCAGGCTCAGCAAATATATTTCTGGTGATGAAAAATGGCAAGTTTGTGGTGCCTGAGTCAGAGTCCATTCTACCGGGTGTGACCAGGAGATCCATATTAACCCTGGCTGAGGACCGGCTCGGTTTGGAGGTGGAGCGCCGGCCTGTCGATTTGCGTAATGAGATTGAAAATATCGATGAATTTGGCGCCTGCGGAACGGCAGCGGTGATTTCACCTGTGGGCAAGGTTTTTATAGATGAACATTGGCATCACTTCTTTGGTGATGGTGAGGAAATCGGCCCAGTTACCGAGCAGTTATATGATGTTCTGACTCGCCTGCAGAAAGGTGAAGAGCCGGATTCTTACGGTTGGACTATAGAGGTTTAGATTTCCAGTTTTACGGCCGGCTTGAAGAGGTTTATTGGGGTCTGAAAGGGTCCGCCGCTATACTTTCCAGGTTTTTCTGGTGTTGCTTTTTCAGCTCTGCCAGTTTGACTGGAAAGTCCTTTAAGACGTTAAATAGTTCCAGTGGGTCCTGGCCTAGATGATACAGGGCTACGGCTTCATGCTGTTGGGTTAACATCAGTTTCCAGTTGCCTTTCCTGATGGCGTAGTCAAATCCGTCGGGGGTGGGTAGTGCCCAGTGCAGAGTACGTTCTTGTTGAATCTTCTCACCAGCCAGAACAGGCCCTATATTGAGGCTGTCGATAGGACGGTCCCGGGGAACAGGTACAGCGCTGTAATTGAGTAAAGTTGAGAACCAGTCCGTACCAATGACCAGCGCATTTGAGGTCTCTCCTGCTGGCAGAACGCCGGGATAACGAATGATGGCCGGCACTTTGAGGCCGCCATCAGAGAGGAAGTGTTTCCTGCCTTTTAATCCGTTGGTACTGCCGTAGGCATTGACCTCATACCAGTTGATCCACTGCTCGGTCACGGGACCGTTGTCACTGGTGAAGACCACAATCGTGTTGCTGCGAAGGTCCGCTTGGTCGATTTTGTCAAGCACCCTGCCAATTTGTGAATCCATATAGGTGATGTTGGCGTAATATTCGCCTGGACCGCGAGGGTTGAGGGCTGACTTCGGGATATGGTCTCCACCAGAGGTGATGGGCACGATAGGGCCGCGGGTATATTGTTCATACAAGGCATTATATTCAGGTGGGTTTTCAATTGAGGTATGGGGTTCTGCCATGCTTAGCATGAGGAAGAACGGCTGTGTATTATTGCGCCGGTTTAGCCAGTCAATGGCTTCATCAGCATATAATTGAGCAGTATAACCCTGCTGCATTGGCAGCGCCTGGCGATTCCGGTAGAGGTTAATCGGGTTTTTGTTGGTCGGAATCTGAAAGGCATTATGACCATAGAAATAGGCAAAGCCCTGATCATTGGGTTGCGGTTCAAGCTTAGAGCCGAGGTCGCTGTTGAGATGCCATTTTCCAATCAGCGCGGTCTGATAACCGGCATCGTTCAGCAATTCAGCGAGTGTGATTTCATCATCACGCAGGTAAACACCGCTGTCGGCTGGTATCCAGCTCTGTATACCGGTGCGATAGGGCTGGCGACCGGTCAGCAGACCAGCACGGGAGGGCGAACAGAGCGCTGAGGGCGCATAATAGTTACTGAGCGTTAGACCTGTCTGGGCCAGTGAATCCAGGTTGGGTGTTTTGATGACGGGATGGCCTGTGTGGCTGAGATCGCCCAGGCCCAGATCATCAACATAAATCAGTAGCAGGTTAGGTTGTCCGAAGGCATGCAGGGTCAGTCCGGAACACACAGCGCAGATGGTCACGAGCAGGCAGCGAGCAGGCCGAGCGATGGTATTGATTATTTTGGTTGCTGAATTTAGAAGTCGAGCTGGATGCATAGAGCCTTCCTGAGGAGTGTTATTGAGCTACGGTAAAGTGCATCGGTGTGCCTGAGGTTATCATTTTAACGGTGACCCTTCTATGCAAATGTATCGGAGCTGATCAAGCTAAAATGAACAGGCAGGGCGGCAGTTTTAAGCGATTCATAAGCGATTCATAAGCAATGCAATTGATTTTCATAAGCTATTTTCAGGCCCTTACGGGATGATTTTAACTTCGGGCAGGACCGCGTAGATTATCTTTCCGATGCGCAGCTTTAACCAGTCGTTGCGCTGGATCTCGATGTCGCCGGAACTAGCCTGTTCCAGGGTATGGCCAAGATCTTCCTGGGTATATCGGATAGCGGTTAAGTTATGATAGATCCATTGGTTGTCCTCGTATGAATAGAGAACCAGTCGAGAGGTTTCATCGAATTGTCTGATAAGGAGATACTCGAGTTGTCCATCTTCATTCAGGTCGATGGGGCTTAGTGCCAGGCCTTTCACTGAGCTCAGTAGATCACCATCTGATGAGAGGTCGTCAGTTAATTTCTTGACCAGTTCTGGATCAGAATGACCTTGCGGTATGTCCAGGGCAGCCAGCAAAGCCGCCTTGCTTGTTCTCTGTTCATCTTCATTGGCAGAACCTATGCCTAGTCCAAAGTACAGCGCGTTGATACGGGTGACCAGCATAGCTTCAGAGGAAGTTGCGTTTTGCTTAATGGCCTGTATTGCCAGATAACCCGGCCTTGCAAGGTCATTCTTGAAATAACGTATATCGAGTTTGTCACTGTTTCGATTTGATTGCTTGAATCTTTCGACCTGGCTGGCAACGGTTAGCTTTCTGAAATCAAGGATTGGACTATTGACCAGGATTAGTAGGCCTAGGACACCCAATCCCAGTCGCACATTGATCCAGTTCAGTGACTCTAGCCAGCGATCACGTAATCGTGATATGCCCAGCGTATAGGCCACCGAGCAGAGCAGAAGAATGAACCAAATCAGTAATCCCCACAGTCGCTCTAGACTCAGGCCATATTGATCAATACGCAGCCATAGGCCGTAACAGCTGATGGCACTGTAGATGGGCAAAACTGCAAGGCCACAATAAATGACCCTGTGCTGTAATACCGAGTATATCTGCTGGCTGGGTTTGTGCTGATAGACTAGGTTGGTAAAAAACAAAAGTAATGCCTGTATCCATAGCACCAGTAAGCTACCACCTGAGTTCCATAACGGCGTGAGCCCAGTAAAGGGCAGTGCAGCAAGGAATAACAAAGAGATAGCCGTCAGGATCAACAGCAGATACTTGATCAGTGTCCTGAGGATGGTATTGATAGTTTCAAGGAACTGTGATGACTGATCAAAAAGCCTGATGCCAAAGCCGTTTGCTGCGGTTAGCACCGGATAGTAGAAACCGGGTGTGGTGAACAGGTCAAAGAAAAAACTGATGTTAAGAGCTTGAAAAAGAGCAGCCCAAAGCATCAGTAGACCCCAGACACACAAGCTGAAAAACAGTGAAAGTGCCAGGGTGCAGAAGCTGCTGAAAGAGTAGTTGTAGAGGCTGGAATAAGATAGGTGTTTATCGTTGATTAGAGTCTTGCTGTAGATCAGAAGTAGAAACGCTATGAAGATCGAAGACCAGGCATAGATGATGCCCAAAGACTCTAATTGTATTAACGGGTAGGGGATAGCCTGACTGCCTGCATAATACCCCAGCAAGCCAAAGAGCGCGGTTGCCGAGAGAGCGTATCTCAGGTTGGTTGAAATGGGGTTTTCGCCGCCTAGCAGCAGCAACATGGTTGGCCCTGCTAGGGTCATACTGTATAAGCTGAACAGCCATTGGGGTAGCGTGTTTGGCCAGAAGTTGAATTCAATCGCCTGGTGCAGCAACAGTAAGCCCAGCGCCTGGGTCAGGGTAATCAGCACTAGGATGCGAATGGGCAGAGGCCAGGATCTAGGGCCTGTCATGACATCTCCCTGGCCAAATGACTATTTCCTTCAACGGGTTCGTTGGCGAGGCTTGGCAAGGCTCATATCCATCAGGTTATCTGCCTGTAACTGGAGATCCTCAAAAGTTGCCTCGACGCCAAGGTCAACGGGAGCATTAACGTAAACCTGGCTTCGGAAGTATCGGCCACCGGCGGCGTTAATGACCGCGCCGTTAGGCGCATCCTCAGAGCACATGAACAACACAGCGGGGCTGACCAGTTTTGGGGCTGATTCTGGTGGTGGATTATTGATATCAATATCCCTGCCTGGGATCGTGGCTATCATGCGGGTAGCGGCGCCAGGGGCTAACGTATTGATACGGACATTGTTCCTGGCTCCTTCAAGGGCTAATACGTTCATCAGGCCCAGCATGCCCATCTTAGCTGCACCATAATTTGCCTGGCCGAAATTTCCATAGATGCCTGAACCGGAGCTGGTCAGGACAATACGACCATATTTTTGCTCGTTCAAATGGGGCCAGGCCGCATGGGTGACATAAGCGGTACCATTAAGGTGTACCTGCATGACCAGATCCCATTCTTCCAACGTCATCTTCTTAAACGATTTATCCCGGAGGATGCCGGCATTATTAACCAGGATGTCAATTCGACCAAATGCACTAAGTGCATCATCTATGATGCTTTTGGCACCGGCCTTATCTGATACTGAGGCTTTATTAGCAATAGCGCTGGCGCCTATAGCCTTGATTTCCTCGACAACGATATCTGCTGCGTCTCCAGCACCACTGCCATCGACATCGCCGCCAAGGTCGTTGATAACCAGTTTTGCTCCCCGCTTGGCAAATTCATGGGCATGTGATCTTCCCAGGCCATTACCCGCTCCGGTGATGACAACTACTTTTCCCTGAAATTCGCTATTGTCGTAATCGCTCATATCGATGTCCTGTTGGCTTCACCTGAATACTAGCAGCATCAATCGGTCACTAAAACCGCGAATTTTCTCCCGGCTCGGTCATAATATGGGGTTAGTTTCCATTGGCCAATGTTGATAGCCGTGGTTGATGGGATTGTCAGTAAACGGGCATTAACCATCAAGAACAAAGGCCGGTTCAGGTGGCCGGTTTTTAGGGATTATGACCGGACGATTTTCAACGCGCCGTTTGATATGTTATTGCGGTGGTGGTGTACTAGTGCCAGTGATGAGTCGGTGGGTAGTGACCGGTGATAACAGCGGCATATCGAATCATGACAGGTTATTCTGTACTGCTAGATTCATCTAATCGATTAGGCTGATAGGGCACGGAACATTGACCAAGCGGAACATAATTTGCTTCAAGTGGGGAAAGAAATACTCAGCCCGATATGTCAACCATTTGTACGGCATGGTTGCACGGCAGATCTCAAGTCCATTTGATCTTCATTGTTTTACCGATGATCGCAAAGGCATCAAGGCAGAAGTGATTTGCCACGATTTACCCGAATTGGGCGTCGAACATCCCAGGAATGTTCCAGGCATGTGGCGCAAGACGGCAGTCTGGAGTGCTGAACTGGGCGGTATTACAGGAACGGCCTTATTTGTCGATTTGGATTCGGTGATCGTCGGAAATCTGGACTGTTTTTTTGACTATGGTGATGAGAGCGATGTTATATTAGCGCGAAACTGGCTTAAACCCTTTAGGAAATTAGGCCAGACAACCTTGTTCCGGTTCAAGGTGGGTGCTCACCCCTATCTTCTTGAAGAATTTCGAAAGGCGCCCCAGGCAATAGCTGAGCGCTATCAGTTTGAGCAGCATTACGTTACTGCAGCGGTTCGGGGCGGGATTAAGTTCTGGCCATCAGCCTGGGTCCGGCATTACCGGGTGCATTGTTTGCCAGGCTATATTGGCCGGTATCTAAAACCAGCAAAAATACCTCGGGGTGCGCGGGTGATAGCGTTTCCAGGAGAGCCCAAGCCAGAAGATGCTATGCGGGGTTGCTGGACTGGAGCAGAACCGGTGACGGCAGGCGAGCATCTCGCTAATTTGTTCTCGAGGGATAAGCGACTTCACGGTACTATTAAAGGCCACTTGAGCCGTTTCCAGTTACCCTGTCCGTGGGTTGCAGAGTATTGGAAGGAATAATCCCCTATGCAATTTAGGGTTTCAGTTTAAGCAAGGCAAGTCGATGATGGAGAAAATACGTTTAAGTCAACATGACCCGCTGGACGATTTTGATTGTCAGCAATTGAGTTTTCTGGGTAAGGAAAAACCGGTTTATATTGCTGGGGAAGGCCCTGCAGTGATTATTATGTCGGAAATGCCAGGTATTTATGATCGAGTTGCCGATTTCGCCAGGCGAGTCCGAGATGCGGGTTTTACCGTCCTGATGCCGAGTTTGTTTGGTGAGCCGGGACGGTCTCCCACGCCTGGGTACACGGTACGTACCCTGGTCAGGGCTTGCATCAGCCGCGAGTTTCGGGTGTTGTCGTCCAATAAATCCAGTCCGATTGTGGATTGGCTCAGAGCTCTAGCTCGCTATGGGTATGAACGCTGTGGTGAGAAAGGGGTTGGTGCCATTGGCATGTGTTTTACCGGTAATTTTGCCATTAACCTGATGCTGGAACCCTGTGTGCTGGCCCCCGTGTTATCGCAGCCGTCATTACCATTGGGGCGGGCTGCCGGATTGCACATCTCAGCGGAGGAATTGGCGCAAGTTAAAGATAGGCTTAACGAAGATGATCTAACCGTAAGGGCGTATCGATTTTCTGGTGACCCTCTGTGCAGGGCAGCGCGTTTCTCAGCCTACCAGCAAGCGCTGGGAGATCGTTTTTGTGGCAAAGTGCTGGCAGACGAGGCGGCCAGGCAAGATACGGGTATGGCGCCCCATAGTGTTGTCACCCTGCATTTGATTGATGAAGAAGGTGAGCCAACCCGTCAGGCTCTGGATGAAATAATTGAGTTTTTTTGCTACCGACTGAAAACCTAGGATCGGGCCGGTAACAGTGCCTCACCCGGCAGAGGCTGTTGATGCGGCAGATCAGGTTATTTTTTCTTGATATAGTCGGTGAGGAACTCGCGGGTAGCCAGGTGTTCGTCTTTGCTGGTGGAAAATATCGATGCTGCAAAATCAGTCACGCCAGCTATTTCAAGGCCACTTAGCTGATCTTCAAGTTGAGATTTTGAGCCTACCAGGGCGACATCTCCTGGTTGATTGACACCTTCTCGTTCAAACATGGCTTTATAGGAAGGTAGTTGTGCGTACAGGGCCATGGTCTGTGAAATACGGGATTTTACTTTTTTGGCTTGATCACTTACGCATACCGGTAGCGTGGCAATGATTCTTGGCTGGCGGCTTCTCCCGGCTTTACTTGCTGCAGCAGCAATGGTGGGCACGATATGTTCCTTGACCGTTTTACAGCCCACCCAGGCCAGGGTGGTGCCATCAGTTCTTGCTCCGGCGACTCGCAAAGCCTGTGGGCCGAGAGCGGCAACGACAACGCCAGGTCTTTTATCTGGCCTTTTAAATAGCTGGGCATCACAGCTCAGGGTGTCACCTTTGAAGGAGACCTTGCCTGTCTCCAGCAGGGGCATGAGGATTGACAGATACTCTCGGAGATGGCGAATGGGCTTGTCAAAGCCGATGCCGAGCTGGGCCATCATGATTTGATGCGAGAGTCCGATTCCCAGCGTGAATCTATCTCCTGTAGCCGACTGGGTGGTTAGGGCCTGTCCTGCCAATACCATTGGATGGCGTGGGAAAGTGGGTATTATGGCGGTACCCAGTTCAATATTTTTGACTGATTGGGCCACCACAGCCAGAACTGTAAGGGCGTCGAAACCGCCACTGGGGTGTTCAGCTAGCCAGTAACTGGAAAACCCTTCCTGGTGAGCCTGGAGCACATCCTTCTGGATCAGGTCGATCGATGCCGTTTGGACTAATCCTGTTCCGTTAAGACCGATTTTCATGGCATTTCCTTGTCGAGAGTTGACAAGATTGTAGCGGAAATTCTAAGTTCAGCACCAATGTGTTATTTTCTGCAAATATTGCGTTTGGTATCCTGAGTAAATTCTGCTGCCAGAATTTCAATTTAAAGTCTCAGCTTTATCGTATTGTGTCAGAGGTTTGTGGTGAAATGACGTATCAGTTGATGTGTGTGGCCTTTTGTTATTGACGGTCATTGCTGAGAGTAGGTTCGTGATTGTTAAATTTATTTGCTGAATGAAGTGTAGTCAATATGGCTTTTAACCATGCTTTGCTGGATTCTTTTGAGAGGCTAAATATTCTTCTGGTGGATGATGACGCCTTTGTTATCAGGGTGCTGGAGAAGACCTTAAGACTATTGGGGTTTTCCCATCTGCACAAAGCTGAAGATGGGCTGCAGGCGCTGGAGATAATGAACGAAGTCGCTGTTGATTTGTTGATTACTGATGTAATGATGCCAAATATGAATGGCCTGGCTTTATTGAAGGCCATTCGAAGCGGGCAGTCTAATGCCATGCCCGACCTGGCTACTATCGTAGTGACGGCGCTTACCGATTCAGAGACCCTCTCGACTGCGATGGCGTTGGATGTTAATGGTTTCCTTACCAAACCATTTAGTCCTGCAATCATCATCAAAAAATTGCTGTTAGCCCTGGCAGAAGAGGAATTTAAAACTGAGCACGCAGATTATCAGTCGATTGTGACGGATTTGGATGATCTGGCGGAAAATCACAATTTCAAGCAGAACCATGCAGTCAAACATGATTCCGGTGGTAATGATCGGGGCCAGAAAGCCTCCCTGGTGACGTTATTTCAGCTGCGCCCGGAGATGCAGTTAGCAGAAGATATAAGGACTCGAAACAAAACGATTCTGCTATCGGCTGGTTTTACTCTGAACCAGAAAAGAATTCATCGTATTTGGGAACTGGAAGATAATTTAGAAAAGAAAAATTTTTTGATCTATGGCGGCTGGTAGTTGGGGCCCGGTCTGCTTCTCTGCGATTTATTGATCTCTGGCTGGACCGGTTTGAGTCGTTGTCCGAGGCAGGCTATCCAATCCAATTCCCATTTGATCTGTAGACTGACCTTGCAGCAAGGGAATGGCTGGCTATTTAGTTTATTGGCGTAGCCCTGGGGTAACTGGAGCAGCGATATAAAGCGACATAAAAGGAAGCGTTATGGTTGTTGATGAAAAGCTAAAGTTACTGAGTCTTACGGAAAAGGTGAAGTTGATATCCGGAGAAAGTATGTGGAGAACTTTTCCCATTGAGCGGGCTGGGATTCCGGTACTGAAAGTCAGCGATGGCCCTAACGGAGTTCGTGGTGACGGTGGTAGAGCTGCGGCTTGTTTTCCTGTGGGGATTTGTATGGCGTCCACCTGGAATACCGCTTTAATCGAACAGGTTGGCGCTGATATTGCTGATGAAGCCCGAAGCAAGGATGTACAGGTGGTTTTAGGGCCGACCATCAATATACACAGAACGCCTTTAGCCGGTCGTAATTTTGAGTGTTATTCAGAAGATCCTTACCTGTCAGGCTTGCTGGCGTCTGCTTTCACCATTGGTCTTCAGAACAAAGGTGTTGGTGCTTGCCTGAAACATTTTGTCTGCAATGACTCGGAATTTGAGCGGCATACGATTTCCGTAGAAGTTGACGAACGCACGCTAAGAGAGATATATCTGCGGCCTTTTGAAATTGCCATAAAGAAAAGTCGGCCCTGGACGTTGATGGCGGCCTATAACCGCATAAATGGTATTTATGCCTGTTCGCACCAGTATTTGATTAATGAAGTGCTTAAATCCGAATGGGGATTTGAAGGCCTGGTTATTTCAGACTGGTTTGCAGCAAAAGAAACCGTCGAAAATGCGAAGGGTGGTCTGGATCTAGAAATGCCAGGCCCCGCCGTCGCCTGGGGCCAACCTTTGCTGGATAGTCTGAATCGCGGTGAACTCGATGAACAAGTAGTTGACGATAAAGTTGCCCGATTACTAAGAGTTCTAGATTGGAGTGGTCGTTTTGATCAACCAGATGAGAAAAGCGAGAACGCTATCGACCAGCAGCAACACCGGGATACTGCTTATCAAGCCGCAGCAGAAGGTATGGTTCTATTAAAGAACACCGGTCTGCTGCCATTGCAGGCGAAGCAGCTAAGCAAATTGGCTTTGATCGGCCCGAATACCCATAGTTTTAGAATCATGGGGGGAGGGTCCTCGGCTGTTCGACCGCACTATATATCAACGCCAATGGAGGCGCTGGCTGAGAGGCTGCCGCAAACCGAGCTGGTTTCGCTGCCTGGGTGTTTGACCCATAAGTTCATTCCAGCGCCGCCGCGGCAATGGTTATCACCGACAGCAGGAGATGCTGGTTCTGTTGCCGGACTCCTGGGCCGTTTTTATGCTGACACCGAGCGAGAAGAACTCGTTCTGGAAAGAGCCATCGGGGCAGCGACTGTTCATGCCAGAGACAACATCAGGGCAGTGGTGCTTGAAGGCTGGCTCTCGTGTGAAAGTGCAGGAGTTCACACCTTTGGATTGCTGTCGACGGGAAAGGCGAGGCTGTATATCGATGGCGAACTATTAATAGATAATTGGCGTAATGTGCTGCCAGGCGAGGCATTTTTTAGCCAGGGTTCGGCGGAACAGCGAGCTGAGTTAGATATGATTCAGGGGCAGTCTGTGCAATTGAAGATCGAATATGAAGTTGCCCCGGATAAGAATTTCAAAGCAGTGCGTTATGGTATTCTCGGCCCGCAACCGGTAGATGGGATTAAAGATGCTGCGGACCTGGCCCGGGATGCTGACGCTGTATTATTGATGGTGGGGACCAATGATGACTGGGAAACGGAAGGTAATGATCGTTTGTCCCTGGCGCTTCCTGGTGATCAGGACGAGCTCATCAGTAAGGTGCTGGAGGCTAATCCGAATACGATTGTAGTTAATAACAGTGGTTCGCCTATCAGTATGCCCTGGCTGGCTGACGCTCCGGCGGTGATACAGACATGGTTTGCGGGTCAGGAATTCGGGTGTGCTCTGGCAGATATCCTGCTCGGTGAAGTTAACCCGTCGGGTAAATTACCGATTACCTTTCCAGCTTCGTTGGAAGATACCCCGGCTTTTACCAACTATCCAGGTGAGTTTGGCAAAGTCCATTATGGTGAGGGGCTGTATGTAGGCTATCGCTGGTATAGCAGTCGAAGTATTCAGCCACTGTTCTGCTTTGGTCATGGCCTTTCCTATACCTCTTTTGAGTACAGTGCGGGCAGTATCGTTGAGCAGAATGTTGACGGATCGGTCACCATTGAGTTTGATTTGCAAAATAGCGGGGAACGGCTGGGTAAGGAAACGGTCCAGGTTTATCTGCAGGCGCTCCAAAGTGTGGTGGCGAAGCCAAAGTTGCAGCTAGCCTGTTTTACCAAGGTGAGCCTGCAGCCAGGCGAAAAGCGTAGATTACGCTTGGTTCTGGAAGCAGAATCCTTCGCTCATTGGGATGTGGAAAAAGGCAATTGGCAACGAGAGGCTGCTGCTTATTTGATCCACGTTGCCGCATCATCGAATGACTTGAAGCTGGAGGTCGAGCTTAATTATCACTCAGGTACGGTTGATTAGGCGGGCGTATTCTCGTCTAGCAGAAATTGATTAGAAGGCATTTATTCTGGCCCAGGTACGGCTGATTAGGTGGGCGTATTCTCGTCTAGCAGAAATTGATCAGAAGGCATTGATTCTGGCCCAGGTACGGTTGATTAGGCGAGCGTATTCTCGTCGAGCAGAAATTGATTAGAAGGCTTTATTCTGGCCCAGGTACGGTTGATTAGGTGGGCGTATTCTCGTCGAGCAGAAATTGATTAGAAGGCATTTATTCTGGCCACGGTACGGCTGATTAGGTGGGCGTATTCTCGTCTAGCAGAAATTGATTAGAAGGCTTTATTCTGGCCCAGGTACGGCTGATTAGGCGAGCGTATTCTCGTCTAGCTGAAGTTGATTAGAAGGCATTTATGCTCACCCAGGTGCGGTTGATTAAAAGGCTGTGCGAGCTTAGCGCTGTTTCTTGACTGGAAGTTATTCGGTAAGGCCTATCCGGAGGCAGTCCGGTTAACACTAAGTTAAAAGCTAATCACTGGCGATGACCGGCTCCAGAGGCGCGAGGAAAGGTCCGTCTACGCAAAGGCGTTGGCCATCTGGTGTGGCGCAGGCACCGCAGATACCGACGCCGCATTTCGTTAAATAGTCGATGGCACTGAAAATCTGCTTATCCGAACAGTATCGACGCTGAACCTCTATGGCAGCGTGTACCATGGGCTCTGGGCCGCAGTTGTAAAAAGTGATGTTGGCATGTTCGGCAGGGCTCATT
>JABIZD010000109.1 GCA_018666555.1 Gammaproteobacteria bacterium | reverse complement strand
CACAAAGCCGCTGGCACGCCAGGTTCGGTAGATGGCCTGCTTGAACTGCAGTCTAAGCTCGGTATTTTAGATCGTAAAACGGTGATAGCACCCGCTATTGTCCTGGCTGAAGAAGGTTTCCCTCTGAGTTGGCAGATGGCGGACAGTTTCACGCGTATGCTAGCCAGAGCACCTGATTTCCCGGCAACAAAAGCCAAGTTCACTAACAAGGGAAAGGCCTACCAACCCGGGGATATCTGGAAGCAAGCCGACTTGGCGAAAACTTTAAAGGCTATTTCCAGAGACGGCCGCGAGGGTTTTTACCAAGGCTGGGTAGCCTCTGCGATTGCCTCAGAGATGCGCGCAGGCGGTGGCAATATCACGGAAGGAGATTTACAGCAGTATCGGTCAGTCTGGCGTGAACCGGTGCAGGGTGAGTATCGTGGTTACCAGATCTGGAGTATGGGTCCGCCTTCATCCGGGGGTGTTTTACTTGTGCAAATGCTGAACATGCTTGAGGCATACGATGTTAAGGCAATGAGTTGGGGTAGCGCTGAGCTGGTCCATCTTATGGCCGAGGTCGCGCGGCGTAGTTATGCTGACAGAGCCAGGCATCTAGGTGATCCGGATTTCTGGGATGTGCCTGTGCAGGCTTTGACTTCAAAAGACTATGCCAGCGAGCGTATGCAGAGCTTTAGTGCCAGTAAAGCGACTCCGAGTCACTTGATTGGTGCTGGTGAGTTCGGTCGAGAGAGTGAGCAGACCACGCATTTCTCAGTGATAGATAAAGATGGCCTGATGGTATCTTTGACGACCACGCTGAACAGTGGATACGGCAATCGGCTGGTTGTGCCCGGCACCGGGATATTGATGAACAACGAGATGGATGATTTTTCCATCAAAGCGGATACTCCAAATCAGTTTGGCTTGCTTGGATCTAAAGCCAATGAGATTGCGCCAGGCAAACGGATGTTGAGTTCAATGACGCCAACACTGGTGACGCTTGATGGAAAACCATTTCTGATAACCGGTTCTCCGGGCGGTTCAACCATCATAACAACAGTTCTACAGGTTATCGTTAATCTGGTGGATCATGGTATGAGTATTGCCGATGCCGTGTCCTTGCCTCGGTTTCATCATCAATGGCAGCCCGATATGATCTATTACGGGCGTTATGGGCTGGGTCCGGATACAATACAGAGGCTGCAGGATAAGGGCCATAAACTAGTGCAAAGAAGGGCGCTGGGCGATGCCAACAGTATTCATATCGTCGATGGCATTCGCTATGGCATCAAGGATCCAAGACAGGAAGGCCTGGCAGCAGGTTATTAACTGTGATTTCCCCTGATTAGGTCTCGTTGGCCAATACTCTATTAGTATGCGAGGGTATTTAGTTAAAATAGAATTTGGCAGTATTGATTTGAGAGGGTTGCAGCGTGGATTTATCTTGTTTTAAAGCTTATGACATCAGAGGCCGTATTCCTGACCAATTGAATACGGATGTTGCCTGGAAGATAGGTAAAGCTTATGCGCAGTGGCTAGCACCTAGAACGGTGATTGTTGGCTGGGATATTCGACTATCCAGCCCGGACATGAGCCAGGCGCTGATAGAAGGACTGATTTCCTCGGGTGTTAATGTACGTAGTTTAGGTGAGTGTGGTACGGAAGAGGTTTATTTTGCCACCGAACACTTCCAGGCTGATGGCGGTATTATGGTGACGGCCAGTCATAACCCGAAAGATTATAATGGCATGAAATTGGTGCAGGCCGGCTCGGTGCCGATCAGTGGCGATAGTGGCTTGGAGGAGATCAAGCAACTGGTTGCTGCAGGAGACTTCTCGGATGCTGAGACCAGGGGTGGATTAGAGAGCCTGGATCACAGGCAGGATTATATAAACAGGCTGTTAACTTATCTGCCTGATGTTAAAGCTGAACCACGTTTAAAAATTGTCGTCAATGCCGGCAACGGGGGCGCTGGTGCCGTTATTGATCTGCTTGAGGCCGCACTGCCGTTCGAATTTATTAAGGTACATCATGAGGCTGATGGGGAATTTCCCAATGGTGTTCCTAATCCCCTGCTGGTTGAAAATCGTAAACCAACGATTGCTGCAATCAGAGACAACCAAGCCGATCTGGGCCTGGCCTGGGATGGTGACTTTGATCGATGCTTTTTCTTCGACGAAAATGCGCGTTTTATTGAAGGCTATTATATTGTCGGATTACTTGCTGATGCGTTTTTATCGCTTCAGCCGGGGAGTGCCATTGTGCATGACCCACGCTTGACCTGGAATACCATTGATATCTGTAAAACAGCGGGTGGGACTGCTGTTATGAGCAAGACAGGTCACGCCTTCATGAAAGAACGGATGCGCTCTGAAGATGCGGTCTATGGGGGTGAAATGAGTGCGCATCATTATTTCAGGGATTTTGCTTACTGTGACAGTGGAATGGTGCCGTGGATATTAGTGACGGGTTTAATGCTGCAGCATAAAAAGGGTCTGGCCGAGTTAGTGAATGAACGAATGATCAAATTCCCTGCCAGCGGTGAAATCAATAAACGTGTCTCGGAGCCAGGGGAGGTCATTGCGTCTATTGAAGCCGAATTCTATGATCAGGCTGTATCCATAGACCATACAGATGGGCTCAGTATGGAATTCCCGGATTGGCGCTTCAATTTGCGAGAGTCCAATACTGAACCCGTCATTCGCCTTAATGTAGAGAGCCGGGCGAACGTAGCTCTGATGACGGCGCAGACCGAGACTTTATTGAGCCTGGTGGGTGGGGAGGACGCTTGAACTGGTTGTTATGTAGAAGCCTGGTTCCGGGAGGGATCGCATGAGCTGGATGGGTAAAATATTTGGTGGCGGTGTTGGCTTTATGCTGGGCGGCCCGCTGGGTATGGTCCTGGGAGGTATGCTCGGTCATCATACAATTGACAAGGGTGCGGCCGGTGTTTCCCGGCTTGAATCCCGGCAAGCGGTCTTTTTTACGGCAACTTTTGCACTTCTGGGCAAGCTTTCTAAGGCCGATGGCAGGGTAACTGAAGCAGAAATCGCCTTGGTAGAACAGGTGATGCGCGATAATCTGCGCTTAGATGACCGATCGCGTCAGATCGCTATACGTATCTTCAATGAGGCAAAAGATTCTGATGCCGAATTCATGGATTACGCTCAGCAGTTTTACCAGGAATTCTCCGGCCAGCAGGAGATGCTAACCATGCTGCTGGAATTGTTGCTGCTACTGGCTTATGCCGATGGCGAACTGCATCCTGCGGAAGAAGCACTGCTACTGAGTGTTGCTCGATTGTTTCAAAGTGAGTCCATTTATAATAACTTGAAATCAAAGTACTCAGATCAGAAAATCCCCCTGGATGTGCACTACCAGACCCTGGGTTGCGAGAAGGGCGAATCGATTCAATCGGTTAAAAAGAAGTATCGTAAGTTGGCAATGGAATATCATCCCGATCGTATCCAAGGACAGGGCTTACCCCCGGAATTGGTGGCTGCTGCTGAATCTAAATTCAAGGATATACAGAATGCTTATGATGCTGTGGAAGCGCACATTGGCGCCAGGGGTTAGAATTTGATCTACCCTGGGGTAAAGGTATAAGAGTGGTGGTATTAACGATAGCGGACTCAAATGCAGTAAGGCTTTGCCCGGGCGAACAGGGAGTGCTCCATTCCCATATTAGCTCAGTCTAGTCTGCCAGACGGATCCCTATTAATTTGGATAACCTGGATCTGTAGTCGTTATAGGAATGGATAGAGGCGAGAACAGTTATGGCTATTCTGGGTGTACAGATGTTCACGCTAAGGAAGTTCACTCAGAATGAAGCAGACTTAGCGGCTACTTTGCACAAAGTTCGTGATATCGGTTACCAGAGTATTCAGGTTTCAGCGTTCGGGCCTATTCCTGCAGAACGGGTTCAGCAGCTTTGCGCTGAAGCTGGCCTGAATATCGCGGCAACGCATGTCAGCTGGGATCGCTTCCGTCATGATTTGCAACGTGTCATAGCAGAGCATGTGCGCTTAAATTGTAAGCATACTGCGGTGGGAATGATCCCGCCTGCGGACTATTTAAGCCCTCAGGGGTTAGCGAAATTTGTTTCAGAAGCAGCCCCTGTCATACGCGATCTGCAGGCATCCGGCATCAGTTTTTCTTATCATAATCACCACCATGAATTTCAGCGCTTCGACGATAAGCCATGGCTGCAGAAGTTGCTCGAACAAGCGCCGTCAATCAATCTTAACCTGGAATTAGATACCCATTGGATAGTCGCTGGTGGGGCAGATCCTGTTCAGTGGATAAATAAAGCGGGAGGTGCTATGCCGTTGTTGCACCTGAAGGATTTTTGTCTTGATGGTGACAACAAAAGGCGATTCGCAGCGATCGGTCAGGGCAACCTCAATTGGGAAGCTATTCTTGCTGAAGCAGCTAAACATCCGATTGAATATTATCTTATAGAACAGGATAACTGTTATGGGGAAGATCCCTTCGCTTGTCTAGCCACCAGCTATCAATTCCTTGCAAGGTTTGGGTTGTCATGAGCAAGGTTAAGCTGGGCATCATTGGGTTGGGTAATATGGGCCAGGTTCATTGTAAGCTGGTTTCGAGTCTTGCCGATTTTGAGCTGACTGCCGTGGCCGATCATGTTTCCGAGCGATGCGCAAAAATGCAGGCAAGATATAAGGTGACTGCCTTTGACAGTGGCGCAAAACTGATCGCTTCTGGAAGTTGTGATGCTGTATTAATCGCAACGCCACATTATGATCATACCCGGTTGGGCTGCCAGGCATTACGGCGTGGCTGTCATGTGATGATCGAAAAACCAATATCGGTTGATAAGCTCGATGCGCTTCGTCTTGTCAAAGCTCATGACAATCCGCGGCAGATATTTGCTGCCATGTTTAACCAGAGAACCCATCCCGCCTATCAACAGCTCAGGCATTGGATTCAGTCCGGTGAATTTGGCGCCGTCAGGCGGGTGCAGTGGACTATAACCGACTGGTTCAGGACCCAGGCCTACTACGATAGCGGTGACTGGCGGGCCACCTGGGCAGGTGAGGGCGGGGGAGTATTGTTGAATCAATGCCCCCACCAACTCGATTTAATCTGCTGGTTGTTTGGTTTGCCGGTAAGTCTTTACAGTCAGTGTTCGTTTGGCAAATATCATCATCTGGAAGTCGAGGATGAAGTGACCTGTCTGCTCAATTTTGAACAAGGCGCAACCGGGGTCTTTACGACCACAACCGGTGAAGCACCGGGGATAAACCGGTTAGAAATCGCTTTTGATGAGGGGCTGGTTATTTATGATAGCCGGGATGACTTTATAACAAGCATCAGAAATGAAAAATCGGTTACTCAGGCAATACGAGAGAATGCCGCATTTGAAAAACCGGCTACTACCGAGGTTCGTCTACCGGTAGGGGGCGATGGCGGCCAACATCGCGCAATACTGGCGAATTTTGCCGCTGCAATTCTACGAGGCGAAACCCTGATATCACCGACGTCTGATGGATTGCGCTCGGTTGAACTGGCCAATGCAATGTTGCTTTCGGGCTGGACCCGTAAGGCGGTAAACTTACCGATTAGTGCCAGGGGCTATAGAACCAGGTTGGCTCATAAAATCAGCGGATCAACATTTGAAAGAAATGTAAGAACAGCGGGCGTTGTTGATATGGACGATAGTTTCTAGAGATCACCGGTAAGATCAGGCGTTTGTTATTGGTTCGATAGAAGTAAATTCTAAAGAGTAAGGAGGCAATAGGTGTCAGAAGGTTTAAATTATGCGCCAGTGGCTCGAGTAACAAAGCCGGTCTGTGAGCACGGTGCTTTCCCTTTTGCTGCAGCCTACCTAGATCATGGCCATATCTTTGGTATGGTGGATAACCTGGTCGCTGCTGGCGGAAGTCTGAGCGCTGTCTACGAGCCGAATAGCAAGGTGGCCAATCAGTTGTTGGAGGGTTATCCGCAGGCTCGTCGGGTAGCAAATTTTGCCGAAATTTTGCAGTCCAAGGAGATCAAGTTAGTCGCTGCGGCGGCTGTGCCAAGTCTGCGAGGGCCTATTGGTATCGAAGTCATGCAACATGGCAAGGATTACTTTACTGATAAGTGTCCGTTTGTTTCACTGCGGCAACTGCAAGAGGCAAGGAAAGCCGTGCAGGACACGGGCATGAAGTATGCGGTCTGTTTCAGTGAAAGACTGCAGAACGAAGCCGCTGAGTTCGCAAGAGAATTGATTGACGATGGTGTGATTGGCCAGGTTGTCCAGGTGCTGGGCCTGGGACCACATCGACTCTCACCTGCCAACAGGCCCGACTGGTTCTTTCAGAAAAACCAGTATGGAGGAATACTCTGTGATATCGGCAGTCATCAGGCTGAGCAGTTCCTGACTTATTCCGATAACCATGCGGCTGATGTGATTATGGCGAGAGTAGATAATTTTGCAAATCCACAGACGCCTGAGCTAGAAGATTTTGGCGAGTTTTCCTTGAAGGGCGCCAATGGTTGTTCTGGTTATTTTAGAATGGATTGGTTTACCCCAAACGGTTTAAGGACCTGGGGTGACGGCAGAACGACCATTCTGGGAACTAAAGGGTTTATTGAGTGCCGCAAGTACATTGACCTGGCGGTGTCGCCGTTGCGCGAAAACACGGTTTACATTGTTACTGACGATAGTGAAGAGCAGCATAGCGTGTCCGGCCAGATTGGCTTCCCGTTTTTTCCGGCTTTAATACTCGATTGCCTAAATAGAACGGAGTTGGCGATGACTCAGGAGCACAGTTTTAAGGCAGCAGAATTGAGCCTGCAGGCGCAAGCATTGGCTGATTTGGAAGTCTGATGCGACTACTTCATAGTCCTTCTGCAGAACATCACGCTCAGATGCGACAGTTGCATAATCACCACTTCAATGTTCCTCACGGGAATAGCCGATTTATCTTTGCTCCTTATCGAATTTGCCCGTTAGGCGCGCATGTCGATCATCAGCTCGGGATGGTTTCAGCTATTGCAACTGAAATGGGCATCTGCGTTTACTACTCGGAGCGAGATGATGGCCGGTTTGTTATCAGGAGTGAGGGGTTCCCCGGTGAAGCCTGCTTTGATCTCTCAGCTGATCAGGAAAGGGCCTATGATTGGACTGATTATGCTCGAGGCGCTTTGAGGGCGCTAAAGGCCAAGCATCGCATTAACCGCGGTCTGTCCATCTCTGTCAGTGGTGAGGTCACCGAGGCAGGCTTGTCCAGTTCGGCTGCCATTGGCCTGAGCTATCTTACTGCCCTGGCAGATATCAACGGCATTGCTCTGAGTCCGGAGGCTTTAATTGAGCTGGACCGGGAAATTGAAAATGGCTTTCTTGGCCTTAAAAATGGTGTGCTGGATCAGAGTGCTATTCTGTACAGTAAAGCTGGCTGCCTTACCGTGTTGGATTGTGCCACAGGGCATGTTGGAAATCATCCAGTTAAGGGTGACTTTGTATTTCTGGCTGTTTTTTCCGGAATCAGGCAGGCGTTGGTTGCAAGTAATCAATTCAACCAGAGAGTCGAGGAAAGTCTGCGCGCTGGTGCTGAAATTAGAAACCTGATTACTAATGAAAAAAATATTGCGATCCCGATTGGCAGGTCCAGCTATACAGAATTCCGGCGGGTGCAGTCGCAACTGGATCCGATAAGCCAGCGTCGAGCTAGGCACTTTTACAGCGAGTGTGCGCGCGTTAAAAACGGCAGGTCTGCCTGGCAGCTAGATGATGCAGCGGCCTTTGGCAAGTTGATGATCGCATCCTGCGAGAGTTCAATTCATCAGTATGAAACAGGTTCCACCGAGATGATTGCCTTATATAAAGCAATGATTAATGCGCCGGGGGTTTATGGTGCGCGGCTCAGCGGAGCGGGCTTTCGTGGCTGTGTTGTCGCCTTGATTGATCCACAGTTTAAAGCAGACCTCCTGGCCGCGGTTGACTGCGAATATGGATCGCTTTTCCCGGAACACCGGGCCAGTTTATGGGCGTTTGAAACTCGGCCAGCAGATGGCTTGAATATGACATGAAATGTGTGGTGCTGGCAGCAGGGTATGGCACCCGTATGCAGAACCTGCTTGGTGATGTGCCCAAAGCATTAGTGCCACTGGGCAGTCAGGTTCTGCTTGATACTCTAATGGAGCAATTGGCGCCCTTAGATCTTCCGGTTTGCCTGGTTAGCAACAGCCGATACCATGCCCAGTTCCTGGCCTGGCAAGTTAAGTCTGGCTGGTCCGTTGATATACTAAATGATGGCAGTACTGAACCTGCCAATCGACTGGGCGCAATTGGCGACCTGGCTTTCGTTATTAAGCAGCTCAACCTGAATGATGATTTGCTGTTGCTGGCAGCAGATAACCTCATAGGGTTTTCTCTGCGAGGCCTATTAAAGGCTTTTCGGGATCGACCTTGGCCGCATATTGCTGTGCGGGAGAATCCAGATAGGGAAGATCAGAAAAGGCGCGGCGTTGTCACCCTGGATGAAAACCTCAGGGTAACCAGTTTTGTGGAAAAACCGGCAGTGCCATTGAGTAATCTTGCAGCAGTCCCTATTTACCTGTTACCAGCATCGAGCTTAGCCTACCTGGATGAGTATCTAGCTTCTGGATTTAATAACGATGCACCAGGGCACTACATGAGTTATCTGGTAAATCGCTTGCCGGTTTATGGCTGGCCTGTTCCGGGTGACATCTATGATGTGGGAAATCCGGTTTCCTACCGGAGGTTGTTGGATAGTGTTGCTGGCCACTAGCATTGTTGCCGGCGTTCGAGCAGATCCGGAACGCGCAATTGGCGGCTTGAAGCGCAGGTTATGATGATAAAAATGTTGAAACGTTTTTGGCTGGGATGAAAGCGCGGATGGTGATGCTTTGGCATCGGTCTAATGATGAATTTTGGAGAGCTGATGAATTGACTTGTCTAGCAATGCCACTCAATCATCTGGCCCAGTTGCTGGAGAATGCGACGAAGTTTATCTGTTTTAGAGGTTCCGGGTGCCGCATTGATCAGGGCCAGAGGCGTGAAGGCGAGCAAAGGCAGTATATCCTGAAAGTCCTGGTGGAACTCTCTGAGGCTATAGTTGAGGACTCCGAGC
Organism: Gammaproteobacteria bacterium; assembly: GCA_018666555.1. GTDB lineage: Bacteria > Pseudomonadota > Gammaproteobacteria > Pseudomonadales > Azotimanducaceae > UBA9926. The sequence goes on along the minus strand of JABIZD010000109.1, from coordinate 12,576 downwards.
TCAAGCAGGGTTTTATGATAAATAGCCATTAAATGCAGGTCATGCCGTTGGCAGGCTTGATGGCTGTTGGGGGTGTTTATCATAAAATTGGCCAAATCAAATGTAGGCGGACCGAAACAATAGTCGCCCCAGTCAAACAGGGTCAGATCGTTTTTCAGGGAAAAATTGTCCGGTTTAATATCAACATGGATAAGGGTAGACGGGTACGGTTGCTGGACCTTAAATCCGTGGTGAATGTAGTCCCTGACCACTTCCCAGGCAAAGTCACCTAGGCAACCATGGGCAATGCTCTTGTGTCGATCGAAGACAGCCCTGTAACTGGCGCCTATCTGGTCAAGGTTGTCTATAAAAGTTGGCAATCCCGAGGGAAGATTCCAGTGGCTCTGGTGCAATCCAGCCATCTGTTTGACTATGGTTTCATCGATGGTCTGGGCAGAGGCTCTGGTGTCAGGGTAGCGGTCTGCAGAACTGACATCTTCAAGAACCAGGCAGAACGAGAGTGGTTGTTCGTGAAAGTGTTTGTAGTAACACTCAGGCGTGCTCAGATCCAGTTCCGGCGCGATGTCGCGATAGAATTGGTATTCTCGCTGATAACTCTTGAATTGGGAGGCGATCATGCGTTTTGCCGGCTCCAGCGAAGCAGTTTTGACGATAACGCTTGTGGTTTTATTTGCTAGATCAGTGGCTTGAAGGTGAATCCTGTATACATCAGAGACGTAGCCAGCCGCCAGCGGTTGTATTTGTCGTATGGTGACGGATTCACTGAGAATATTGGATAACCAGGCATGGCTTATCTGACCTTTGGTAAAAATCGGGTTTTTTTTCCGGGTCATGCACATCACCTGCGTTTATAGCGGCGCGATGCCGGGTAGTTTCAGTTTCACCTGCGCTTGCCTGACAGTCTCATTGGCTATATTGCGAATCTGCAGATCCAGTGTTGCATGCTCCCAGTTGATTTCAAGCAGGGCAAAATTCGCATCATAAAAAGGTAAACCGATGCGTTTAGGACCGGGCTCGGTTTGAATATCCGTTTTGAAGCCACTGAGAGGTACATTCAGAGAAGAGCTGGTCAATTCCCAAAGAGGAGTTTCAAGGCTCGAGTCATCCCGGTACAGCGCTGCTAAATGCCTGTCTCCACTAACCAGGATGACATTATTGGATTGGTTATGTCGAAGTAGCTCAAAAAGACGAGATCTCTCCTTGGGTAGTAACTGCCATGCTTCCCAGTGGTGGCCTTCAGCGAGAATCTGAATTGATGAGACGATGATTCGTACCTGGGCAGGAATAGCTAGTTGTAACGCCAGCCAAGCCCACTGCTGCTCTCCTAGAAGCGTCTGCTCCGGATCCAACGAGGCCTGGTAGGGCCCATGATAGTCAGGCTCTGGCAGAACCGTCAGTGGGGTTCTGAAAAACCGGGTATCGAGGAGAATGACCTGAACTTGATGGTTTTTCGGGCCGATGATTTTACTTTGATAAACACCTTGGCGATGTCTCACTGGGGCCTCTGGAGGGATAGCCCAGACGTACTCGAATAAGCTTTCTGATAGCGTCTTATGGGGCCAGTTTCCACCCGCATCATTCAAGCCATAGTCATGGTCGTCCCAGGTCGCCAATATTGGAACCTGCTGGCGTAACTGGGCAAAGGGCTCCGACTGGGCCAGCAAATAATAAGCCTTTTTCAGGCTGAGTAACGAGGCGTCGTCTTGCTCGGTAGCTGCATAGACGTTATCACCTGTAAAAAGGAAGATATCGGGGTGCTGCTGCAAGATAGTACTAAATATGGTTTGATCTTTGTCTCCCTCGGCACATGAGCCAATCGCTATCCTGTTAATAATCGTCTGGCTATCCAGTTCTGCTGATGGCATTGGTTGAGCAGGGCTAAACAAAACCGGATCGGCAAAATTCAGTTGAGTTAGCTGAAAGGTTAAACCGGCAATAATGAAAATTAGTCTAGGCGTGCTCATCACTTCTGTTAATACAGGTTACGTTAGGTTAGGGCTCTGGACTATGCTAACCGAATCCAGAGAATCACGCACGAACCGCTGGATCATCAGTAGCACCGTCAGTAGACTCAGTTTTAAACTGGTCGGGAGCAGTAAGGTGGTCAAATAAATAAATTTTCGTACATTGAAAATTCGATTGAACCCATGCTAGCGCGAGCCAGCTCATTCGCTGACATGCTGCAACGACGTCGTACCGTCAGGGACTTTTCTAACCGTCGCCCAGCAGAGAAGGTCATACTCGATTGTCTGCGTGCGGCTGCCAGTAGCCCAGGTTGGGCTACTGGCAGCCCTGGCATTTCGTGGTCGTTAAAGATCAAGCGATGAAGCACCACATCAGGGTGGCCGCGGAAAAAGAAGAGCAAGAATTTTATTCGGGTCGGGCACCGCTGGACTGGTTACGGGCATTGCAGGCGATCGGCACTGATGCAAATAAACCATTTCTCGAGCTAACGCCTTATCTGATTGCCATTTTTCAGGAACGCCATCATTACGATGAAAACAACACACGCATAAAGCATTACTATGCGTCTGAATCTGTTGGTCTGGCGACCGGATTTCTGATTTCGGCTATTCATAATATCGGGTTAGTCTGTTTAACGCATACGCCTAGTCCTATGAAGTTTCTTAACGGTCTGTTATCTCGACCCAAACAGGAAAAGCTTTTTCTTCGTTTAGTAGTTGGCTATCCAGCTGAATCAGCGATGGTTCCTGAACTGCCCAAAAAAAACCTTGAGCAAGTCGTTAGCATTATTTGAAGCCTGCAGGCTAATCTAAAAGGGATCGAGTGTTTATCAAATAGGGCTGCGAGCAGCTTGCTTTTCGTCCTGAGGGATCATGAGCGAAATGTAATCGATGAGTATATGGCCTGTTTCAACCAGGTAAGCATCAACTTCATCGTCTTCAGCTGGCTTGGAATTATCCTTGCTGGGCAATATTGCCGGCTCGGTGGTAATGCTGACATCAACTAGATTCACCTGCTCCAGAGCGTTTGCCTGGTCAAGGGGTTGCTTAACCGAGGCCGGGCTACTCGTTTCATCGCTGGGGGCAGGATTATCTGCCTCGGCCTGGTCGACACTCGGCGTATCGAGTTCATCGAGGGAAGCAATCTCGGGTAGTCCCTGGGCGACTCGCTTTGTATTGGTTAGGTCAAGCCAGAAAGCTTTGGATTCAGCTTGTTGTGCTCTTCTTGCGGTTTCATTCAGGGAGATAGAGGTTAATTCACTGCGCGCCTTCCTGTACTTGAATGCATCGGTGAGATAAATGAAATCCGGGTCGTGGGTCGTTCTTTCCAGGTGCCTTTGCTGCAATTCCGAGAGAATCGAGTCCTGTGAGGATTTTAGCCGAAATTTAGCAGCTTTGATTTTGTCCCAGGGCAGCGGTCGTTCGAGGGTGCTTTCACCGATGGATTCGGGATCATAGCTCGACGGATATAGTATGTCTGGAATGATACCTTTGTGCTGTGTGGACTCACCGGTGATGCGATAAAATTTTGCCTGGGTCATTTTTAGTTGACCTTTATTGAGGGCTTGCAATGACTGCACGGTACCCTTGCCAAAAGTCTGCGTGCCCATTACCAAACCGCGATTGTAGTCCTGGATAGCGCCTGCAAATATTTCTGAAGCCGAGGCGCTTAACCGATTGACCAGGACGGCTAGTGGCCCTTCGTAGGTAATACGGATATCTCGATCGCTCAATATGTCGACCCTATCTGCCTTGCTGCGTATTTGAACCGTCGGGCCTCGATCAATGAATAATCCGGTTAAGGTTTTGGCTTCCTGGAGAGAGCCTCCACCATTATTGCGAAGGTCGATGACGACGGCATCTACATGCTGGTCCTGGAGGTCAAGCAACAGGTTCCTGACATCCCTGGTAGTGCTCCTATAAAATGGGTCACCGTTCTGGAGAGCCTGGAAATCGATATAAAATGTAGGGATATCAATGACTCCAATGCGTTTTGTTTTTCCAGCCTCTTCGATTTCGATGATTTCGGACTGAGCTGATTGCTCTTCGAGGTTAACTTTGTTGCGGGTGATCTGAATTATTCTGCCGAGGCTGCTGTCGGCAGCGTTGGAGGAAAGGATTTCTAATCTGACAATGGTGTCCTTCTTGCCTCGAATTAACTGCACAACATCATCTAATCGCCAGCCGATCACATTGACCATTTCTCCTTCCAGGCCCTGGCCAACACTGGTAATAAAATCATTGGGCTGTAACTGCTTGGCTTTATCAGCCGGTCCAGCGGGCACCAGAGAAACCACCTTGGTGTACTCATCTTCTACCTCAAGAACTGCGCCAATTCCTTCCAGTGAGAGACTCATATTGATATTGAAGTTCTCAGAGGTGGTTGGCGAAAAGTACTGTGTATGAGGGTCATAGGTTTTAGTGAAGGCATTCATGAAAAGCTGGTAGACATCCTCGCTGCGAATCTGTCGCGTTCGCTTGAGCCGATTCTTATAACGTTTTAACAATAGTTCTGAAATGGACTGCGATTCTTTTTTAGCCAGACGCAAGTTTAATACGTCATTCTTAATTCGCCGGCGCCAGAGATCGTCAAGTTCTGACTCGGATGCAGCCCAGGCTGCCTCTTTGCGATCAAGCTCGAGTGTTTCATCCTCATCAAAATTAAATTGATCCGTACCAGTCTCGAGCAGAGCGATTATCTTTTCAAGGCGAAGGATTACTTTCTCTTGGTAGAGATTAAAAATAATAAACGCGGGCTCTATATCACCCCGTCTGAGGGCATTGTCTAATTCGAGACGGAACCTTGAAAAACTCTTGATATCCTCCGCAAGCAGATAGCTCTTGCTGGGATCAATGTCACTTAAATAACTACTGAAGATAAGCTCCGATATGTCATCGTCAAGTATTGCCCTGATGTAATGGCGATGATTGAGTGCAGCAACAATATTTTTAGTGGTTTCTTTATATTCAGGCAGCGGCGCCAGCTCCAATAGCTTAGGGGTTGACTCTTCGGGTAGGTTTGCGACAGCGCTGATGCTGAAAAGCATGCCTGCGAGGACTGTGCATAATGGTAGTTTAAAGTTCTTCATTTGACGCACCCATCTAATTCTTGTTACCGGACTAACCTTGGCTAGTGCAATTGGGCTTGCTTGCTGCTGATCCCAATCGTCCTGTCTGCTTTAGTTTGCGATGATGTTAATTTGGAATCAAGTGGCTATTGCAAGTAGACAAAACTGAAATTAACCTGACTGTGACAATAAAACAGCGAAATTTGGTATAAAGCAGAATCTGATTCTATTCAGATTTAGTTTGTGTGGCATAATAGGTCTTTTATTTTCGGAATCCACTCCATGAAAAAGTATCTGTTACTAATCCTATTCACATTCACTTATTCAACGGTTCTAGCGGAATCAAATGAGCCGGTTGAAGCGGAGACGATTGATGAAGGCCTTGTTTCCCAGCGAGGTTATTTCTTCGGTTATTCCTTCGGTAACATGCTGAAGCAGGGCGGTAATGAAGACGTTGATTTGCAGGCCTTGTTAGATGGGATGAAAGACTCGTTGGCCGAGGTGCAACCCGCTATGAGTTCGGAGCAGCAAACGGCTGTTATCGATATAATCAAGCAAAGGCAGGAAGCAATTCAAGTTGCCGAACAGGAAATGACAGAAAACATGGGGCAGCGAAATATCGATGCTGAAATTGCCTTTCTAGCAGAAAATGGTGCCAGGGAAGGCGTGCATACAACAGTCAGCGGATTGCAAATGGAAGTGCTTGAAGAAGGTCAGGGGAAATCGCCCAGGCTATCCGATACAGTGGTGGTTCACTATGAGGGGAAGCTTCTCGATGGGTCTGTTTTTGACAGTTCACTGGCTCGAGATGAGCCGGCTGAATTTGGCCTTCAACAGGTGATACCGGGTTGGACTGAAGGCTTGCAGCGAATGAAAGTCGGTGGCAAGGCTAGATTATTTGTACCTTCTAAGCTTGCCTATGGTCCAGCCGGAAGAGGTAATATCCCACCTAGCGCATTATTGATATTTGAGGTTCAATTACTGTCGATCAAGTGAGCTTGAGATCCCCGCGGCGGTAACACGGAGTGATCAATCCTTGCCAAGGCCATGCTATTTCAGGTCTGGGAGTGTGCTTTAAAGCTCGGTCCTTCGCGAAGTGATTGGGCGAGCGTGAGGGGCAGGGCAGGAGATAACAGTGACTAGATTACTATCTACAGTTTTTTTTGCCAGTGCCTTTATCTGGGTTGCCATCGAGTTTTTTGACGTAGACATCGAGGTAATCAAAGTACTATTCATTTACTCACTGTTGTTTGTTGTCCTGTTAATCCTGACTGGTTTGATATTCAGCCCGGTGGTTAGCTTTTTCAGGCGACCCAGGAAGTCGAGTTTGCTTGAAAAAGCCCCGACTGAATCCTCCTCCAAGGATGAAATTAATTAAGTTCTCTTAAGAAGCGATCTTTTCTGGGGAAGTAGTAGCGATCGTAGTCTATCGAAAAAGCAATGGTATGGGCTCTTCCGGTTATCTGGTCGCGGCTAATCAGGCCGATTTTTCTGGAGTCACGACTATTATCGCGGTTATCACCGAGCATTAAATATTGGTCTTTAGGAACCTTGAGAGGACCAAAACTGTTGTATTCATTAGGCCCTGATGGCTTGAGCATCACCGGATAACGAATTTCACCGACTGATTCGTAGAAGAAATGGTGTTTTCTTCTTTGTACTGCATCCAGTTGATTGACTATTTCTTCACCAAGTCGGGAATAACTGGCGGGTTGATGGTTGATAAATAATTGATTGTTTCGCATTGCGACAATATCGCCGGGCACGCCGATCACTCGTTTGATAAGGAGCTTATCGTCATCGGGAGAATAGAACGTAACGATTTCACCATGGGTTGGGTTACTCCACTGGCTAACATGGAGGGTGGTGAAGGGGATTTTTAGATCATAGGCGAGTTTATTAACCACGACTCGGTCGCCTTCTAGAATAGTCGGTTTCATCGAGCCCGATGGTACCTGGTTCCAATCGGCGATAGCTGATCTAAACAAGACCATGATGACAATGAAAATGATCAGTCCGCGCCATTCTTTAAAGAAATTAATTGCTGTTGTTCCCTGCAAACGATTTAATCCTGTTTTGATCGAGTTTACCGTGTAATGCCGCTAATGTCAGAAGCTAGTGACAGCTCACCTGAAAGCCAAAGGCCGTTATCAGTGGTGACTAGGTCAGGGACGGGGGAAACAGTAACAGAGCCTGTATGAGACTGTCAGAATGCTGCTACAAGAGGAGAAAGGCAAAATGCAAGTTAAAACAGCTGATGGGGTAGATCTATATTATGAAGTAGTGGGTCAGGGTCCTGCGCTGGTTTTTGCGCATGGAGCAGGTGGAAACAGTGCGAGTTGGTATCAACAGGTGCCATACTTCAGTCAGAATTACACGACCCTCGTTTTCGACCACAGAGGCTTTGGTCGATCCAATTTTGCTGAAGATGAGTTTAATACGCAATATTTTGCAGATGACCTGAAGGTTATTCTCGACCATGCGGGTATCGATAAGGCGACGCTGGTTTGCCAGTCGATGGGTGGTTGGACAGGTATTAACTTTGCCTTAGCTAATCCACAGCGGGTTACTGCGCTAGTGATGTCTCATACCATAGGGGCAATCAGTAGTCCGGAAATAGTCACCATTATGCAAACAGCAGCGCAAGCAAGAGAACAAGATAGTCATCCGTTTGGTAGTTTGGCTCTGGCAATCGACCTCCCGGACCGAGATCCCGTTAAGGCTTATCTTTATCAACGGATTGGCAGGTTTAATACAGGAATTAATCTGGGTAAAATTCTGTCTGGCAAGAGAGGCCAGGTGAACGGCGTTAAACCAGAGCAGTTGTCGAAACTAACTATGCCGGTTCTTTTTATTACCAGTCTGCAGGACCGGTTAATTCCAGCTGTTGCGGTTCACCTTGCTGCAGACTTAATAGAAAATGCTGCTGTCGCACATTTTGATGAAGTGGGTCATTCTTCTTATTTCGAATGTGCCGATCAGTTTAATGCCTTGCTATCCGATTTTCTCGATACTGGGCTGGAAGGTTTTTGAAAAGGACTGATCTCAAATCAGGGTGATGGGAAATTCCTGCATCGCAGAGCACGAGTTGACTGTTCCTGTCCTCAGGCAGGCGTGGACAACATGGTCAGCATATTCAATGCCTTCAAGGGCAAAATGGGAGTAGAGACGCGATGCGAGCAATTGGGGCGAACCCAGTAAGTTATAGACGATTTGCTGGCGCGGAGTCATTAGTCATTGGCATTGTGGGTATTGCCTATGAGTATGTCGGTAATAGTCCTGCTTTGGAGGTGCTATTGTGGATATAGCCGTACGCTGTCAGTTGGAGCTGTTATTTGCGGTGGCAACTCCTGTTATCTTTAGGCTTAAGCCACAGACCGGAACCGCTCAACGCATTAACCAAGCGGTTTTGTCTTTTAGCCCAGATCTAGTGGTTGATGAGTTCCAGGATTCGTTTGCTAATATCTGTCACCGGGTGGTTTTACCGGCTGAACCTGTTTGCATTGACCTTGACGTCAAAGCCTCGGTAGCAGAGGGCCTGGATAGGGATCCCGCAGCGGGTTTTGTTAATATAGCGGAGTTGCCAGTTAACCATTTAGCATTCCTGTTGCCATCCCGTTATTGTGAATCAGATCGGCTTGGCAGGTTTGCTGCCGGCCTTGTGCGTGGCCTAAAACCGGGATATTGCCAGGCTGAAAAAATCTGTGGTTGGATTCGAGAAAACCTGCCATATAAGCCTGGGACGAGTAACCAACCGCTATCGGCACTGGAAGTCCAGCAACAGGGGGCGGGTGTTTGTCGAGACCTTGCCCACCTGGCAATTGCTCTGATGAGAGGGCTGAGCATACCTGCAAGGTATGTGGTGGGATATCTTCAGGGCCTCGAACCCGAGGATATGCATGCCTGGTTGGAGGTTTATGTCGGTGGTCGCTGGTATGGGTTTGATCCCAGCCAGACCGATTTGAGCGGAGGTAGAGTGGTGGTTGGCTATGGTCGTGATGCCGCGGATGTCGCCATTACCGATCAGTTTGGACCACTACCGAGCTTGAGTACAATGTGGGTTGAAGTGAGTTAACTACTCAATTAAAGCGACCTTGACAGTTACGTGCATGCTTGAAGATACATCCGGGCCTGCCAGATAGGACCCAGAAACAGCCGATATGGCATCTGGAACCAGAGTGCTCGCGACGGCAATGTGCTTGCCTGAGGTGGCACTCTTGGTTGTTGGGTCAAATCCTGTCCAGCCATATTCGGGCAGATAAACTTCCGCCCAGGCGTGGGTAGCGCCTATATCTGGCCGGTTTTGGCTATTGATGAGATAGCCACTGACAAAGCGTGCGGCAAAACCCAGTTGTCGACTGGCACAGACGAAAAGCCAGGCCAAGTCTCGGCAGCTACCCGAGGCCAATTGTATTGTTTCACTGGCTGACTGCACGCCTTGTTCGGCCCGGGCCTGATAGTGAACTTTAAGGCCTATCGTCGAGCAGAGTTGCGGCAGGTCTGCCATGGCCAGGCTCGACTCCAGGAAACCATGCTGTAGTAGCCAGGTCTTCAGTGTGCCGCCATCCTGGCTTGCATTGGCGAAATAGGCCTGCAGGGCTGATTTTTCGGCCTGGGTATAAGTGATCGGGTGGGGCAGGGTTGGAATAGATGCCTCATTATAATTTGAACGAAGCTGGTATTGTTCTACCTCTAGCCTGCTGATGATTTCCAGTGTTTCTGTGCGTGTGCTAAATGTAGCAATGGCAACACTATTGTCTAGTTCGTCCCTGAACCAGAGCAATTCGGCCGCGGGTGTTATGGAGAGGGTTGATCGACAGATTCGCACATCGTGCCCATCCCTGGGTCTAAGGTGGAGCCGGTGGGGTTTTAACTCCACAGTCTCGCTGAATTGGTAGGTGGTTGCGTGATAAATGCTTATTTTTTTCACTCAGGACCTGCCACTACCCGATAATGGATGGTACAGACAGCCTAGCCTGGTATGCTCGTTTCCTGCTTGTTTTTCGATCGCCAAAAGGCCTTTTATGTGGCTTTCTACGAGCTCATTGACTGATTTATAGCTCATCACATCGAGGCCATTTTGTTCGAGCACGACATGATCATCCTTCTCACGATAGTAGAGCCGCGATGCCATTTTAGGCTGATTGCGTTTGCAGGTAGTTTTCGAGACCAATCTTGTCTATCAGGCCCAATTGGGTTTCGAGCCAATCGACGTGCTCTTCTTCGGCCGTGAGAATTTTTGCGAATAGATCCCGGCTGACAAAATCAGCGTGGCTTTCGCAGCTATGAATGGCTTCTCTGAGGTCGGGTAGCGCGATGAACTCGAGCTTTAAATCGCATTCGAGCATTTCTTGAATATTTTCCCCGATCAGTAACTTACCTAAATTTTGCAGATTTGGCAGGCCTTCAAGAAACAGGATTCTCTCAATGACCCAGTCGGCGTGTTCCATTTCTTCAATCGATTCTGATTTTTCTTTCTTGGCGAGTCGTTCGAAGCCTTGGTCCTCTAGAATTTTAGCGTGCAGGAAATACTGATTAATAGCAGTGAGTTCATTTTTAAGTACTCGATTCAGTAACTCAATTATCTCCGGATGGTTAGCTTTCATAGGTTTACTCCTTAGCACTGGAAAACATAATGATAACGCAAGTGATCAGTATGATCAGGGTTCTGCAGTAAAATAGTTTAGCAAGCGTTGGAGTGATAAATTTCGTTCAGGCGACATGGCGGTAGTTGTTGCAATTACGAATCGTTCTCATTTACAATAGTGGCATGATAGTTTGTATATGTAATCGAATCAGCTCTAGTGAAATCCAGTCGTATCTGGAGCAGGGCAAGGGTTTAAATGCCGTCATGGCAGATTTAGGGCTTGGCAGCAACTGTGGTTCCTGTCTGGAAACGGCCCTTGAACTAGCCGCTGCTTGCCAGGAAAGGCAGCACTACCAGAACAATACGGCGCTGATTGCTGCTGTTGCTATCGCCTGACCCAGGCTCAATTATTTCTATCCCGACACATGCTCTTCCAGGCAGGTGCAGCGTATTAAACTGGGCTATGGGTATGGCTATGGCTATGGCTATGGCTATGGCTATGGGTATGGGTGGTAGCGCTTATTAGCCACCAAGCGGCTCAAAATCCGAATTGGGGCCTTTCGGGAAGACGGGTTTATCCCTTTACAGTCGCCAGCGGTGACTAAGGTCGAACCTAGTATTGGAATTCAGGAAGCAGAATAGTAATACCATCGATATCTTCACTCATGGGTATCTGGCAGCTCAATCTTGAATTCGTTTCACGATCAGGGTTCAGGTCCAACATGGAGTTTTCAGCTTCTGAAACTTCAGCGAGTTTGCCTGCCCAGGCGTCATTGACGATGACATGGCATGTGGCGCAGGAACATTCTCCTCCGCAGTCCGCGTCGATTCCCGGAACCAGGTGGTTGAGTGCGATGACCATCAGGCTGTCACCGATGTCTCCTTCGACGTCGTGTTCAGTACCATTGTGTTCAATAAATTTAACGCGTGGCATACTGCTCTCCCTTTGCCGGCTTTTAACGTTCGACTATTAGCGTGATTACTGATAACTCTCGGAATCAATCAGATTTGACTTTTGCTTCCAATGGTCATAGAGCCAATTTGAAGGGCAGTATACAGAATCCAAAGGTGTAACACTATATCGACCATACTGTTTCTTGCACTTTCTTAAAATAGGTTAAATACCTGCTACTAAGCACTCAAAAGTTCAGTCACGAAATCAGTGACTTCAGGTCTATGCTGGTATCGGTCAGGGTCTCGGCATTAACCTCTAAACCGTATAGTCGCTTTGCTACCATAAACTCCTTTGGGCTATTGACGGCATCAACTGCGACCACCTTACCTTGATTTAGGTAAAAGGTGGCAAAGTGCAATTCTTCTGGGTTTCCTCTCACCACAGCTGTTTCTCCGTCTGCAGAGAACCCGACCATCTGTAGTTTTAATTCGTACTGATCTGACCAGAACCAGGGGATTGCAGCATAGGTTTTGTCTCCGCCCAGCATGTTCGTTGCTGCAGTACGTGCTTGCTCCATCGCATTCGGCACCGATTCGAGTCGCAGTCTGCGTGCTAATAAAGGGTTTGGGTGATTGGTACAGTCACCCGCTGAGAAAATATCCGGGTCGCTGGTTCTACAATGATCATCAACAAGGATGCCGTTGTCGCATTGTAAACCGGCCTGCTCGGCAAGTTCTGTATTTGGCAGTATTCCTATACCGACAACAACCATGTCAGCGGCAATAGTGTGGTCTCTGCAAAGGACTGATTGAATGCGCGCGTCTCCAGAAAATCCTGTACAGGCTGTACTGGTGTGTATGTTAACGCCTCGGCTGGTATGCAATCGATGGTAAAAGGCGCTCATCTCTGCGTTAGTAACGCGTTGAAGGATTCTTGATTCCATCTCAAGAATATTTACCGTCAATCCAGCAGATACGGCAACTGCCGCAACTTCCAGACCGATATAACCGCCGCCAATAATGCAGATGCTTTGGGCCTCTTTCATATCTTCACGAATCCGAT